>CAXNFZ010000012.1:0-23933 GCA_964201495.1 Chloroflexota bacterium
CGCGAGCGTGCTCAGAATCATGACGATGCCACCGACGAGATACGTATCCTGCGCAATGGCTGCGCGCAGCAGCACAGGTCCGGTCGTATCGAGCGAAAGCACGATCGACACGAGCTGTTCACCGCCGATCAGCGCCGGCAAAATTCCGCCGATGGTGCTGATCAATGGGTTGATCGCCATGCGCACCGGATATTTCATCAGCAGCTGATATTCAGTGAGTCCCTTGGCGCGCGCCGTGATGACATATTGCTTCTTGAGTTCATCGAGCAGGTTCGCACGCAGCACGCGGATCGTGACGCCGGTGCCGGTGAGGCCGACGATGATCAACGGCAAAATCAGATGCTTAAGCGTATCGACAAGCTTGGCCACACTCATTGGCGCATCGATCATCTCAATCGAATTCAACCCGAGCGGCGAAAACCCGAACAGGTTCAATGCGCCGTAGGCCAGAATCAGCGCCAGCAGAAAACCCGGCGTCGCCAGACCGACGAAGCTGATAAACGTTCCTAAATAGTCGATCCAGGAATACTGCTTGATCGCAGACAAAATGCCGATCGGCGTGGAAATCAGCCACGACACGATCAGCGAAAGCACAGCAATGAGCATCGTCCGCGGAACGCGCTCGGCGAGAATTTCGCCGACCGGCTGATTCCACTGAAACGAATATCCGAAGTCGCCCTGCAGTATGTTGGTCACCCAGCGAAAGTAGCGCTGGTACGCAGGTTTGTCCAAACCATACTGCGAATTCAACCGCTGAATCTCGGTGTCATCCACCGTAGCGCCTGCCAGCTTCAACTGCTGAACGCGCGTCTCCACCCAGTCACCGGGCGGCAGCTCGATCACGATGAACGAGACGATCGATATCAGGATAAGCAGCGGAATGATGGTGACGAGCCGGCGAACGATGAAGCCTAGCACGCGATATTCCTCCGTTGGGCGATTGCCTTCACAGTGTTTGCCGATTGATGACAACGCCCGCCAAGTACAGTTTCTGTCCAGGCGGGCGCTGTTATTTCTTCGTGTTTACGGCCACGAACTCTGCAGCGGCCGAGCCGAATTCACGGCACAAACCGTGTACTTCAGGCAAGTCACCCCACCCCTTTCGGAGTGAGGTGACCTGCCTGATTCAACTCAGCAAAGCTGTTTATTCGTTGAAGTACAGCTGCTCACCGGCGAAGTTCAAGCCGATGGCGAAGCCGCTCTGAGCGACGTTGCCGAGCTTCTTGTTGGCGATCATCGGATACTTGACGCCCTCGACGATCTTGACGATCGGGAGGTTGTCGCGCTGCCAGGCAGCGGCATCCGCAGTGACCTTCTGCCATTCTTCGGAACCGGGGACAGCCGTCCACCAGGCTGCCTTGATGTCGAAGCCCTTCTTCATCCAATCCGGGGGCTCCACGCCGGCCGCACCCTGGGTGTCGTACCACGTGGACCAGGCCGTGCCGGCGCTGCCGAGCGCCTCGTTCAGACCGACGCCGCCGCCCCAGCCGTTGTCGTGCGTCCAGAACATCGTGGACATCAGATCGTTGTTGCCGCGGCGGGTTCCCCACAGCGTCGGGTCGATCTTCTTGACCTGCATGTTGATGCCGATCTTCTTCATGTCCTCACCGACGATTTCGGCGATCGGTGCAAGGTCCGGCGCGTGCGCACCATGCTCGAGCAGGATCGTCAGCGGCTTGCCGTCGGAGGCCAGGCGCATGCCATCGGCGTCCTTGTTCGTCAAACCAACTTCATCCAGCAGCGCATTGGCCGCATCCAGGTCGTACTTGCTCGATTCCTCACCGACGTCGCGCAGCGGCAGGCTGGCGTAGCCGTAGTAAATCGTCTCGATGATCTCGGAGCGATTGATGGCCATCGACAGCGCCTTGCGGAACTTCGCATCCTGCGAGTACTTGGCCCAGTCGGCCGCCTGCTCGGTGTTCGTGAACGTCTGGTTGATGAACAGCGCGCTCGAATCGACGTGCATGTCCAGCAGCACGACGTTGAAGCCGGCCTTATCTTCGTTTTCCTTGTAGAGCGGCACCTTCACCAGCGCCGTGCTCTCGCGAAGGAAGTCGATCTCACCGGCCAGAACCTTCAGGTTGACCGCTTCGACGTCCTGCACCTGCGCCGACACCAGACGATCGATGTACGGGAGCTGCTGACCGGACGTGTCGACCTTCCAGTAGTACGGGTTGCGCTCGAACGTCAGCTGGCTGTTGTCCGAGCTGACCAGCGTCCACGGATTCAGGCTCGGATAACCGATGCAGCGCGGCTGGTTGACGTCCCAGTTCTGGCAGCGCTTCTGATTGAACAGCGCCGGCCATTCTTCGGGCTTCAGCTTGGCTTCCTTAAGCGCCGCTTCCAGCTTGGCCGGATCAGCGTACTTCTTGTGGAACTGCTTCAGGTAGTGCGCCGGGTTCAGCCACTCCGTGTATCCGACCCAGCTCTCGATCGTGAACTGGCGCAGGATGCCGCCGTACGGCGTCGGATACGACATCTCGAAGTTGAACAGGTCGATGATCTTGATCGTCGGCTCCTGTCCATCCGGCTTGGCGCCGGTCTTCCAGCGCGCCGGGAAATTCTTGAACAGCTCAGGATTCTTGAGCATGTCCTCGTACGTGAAGCGGATGTCCTCGGTCGTCACCGGGGTGCCGTCCGACCACTTCATGCCCTCGCGCAGCGAGAACATTATCGACTTCCCGTCTTCGCTGACTTTGAAGTCCTTGAGCACGTTGCCGCGCACGCCCTCGGTGCTGATGCCGGGAGCCATGAGCAGACCTTCGTTCGACATGACGAAGAAGTCGGGCGACCAGTTGGCCGAGCTGTGCGCACTGCGCAGCGTGCCGCCGTACTTGCCGGGCTTCCAGTCGGGCATGTCCTTCTCGGCGACGATCACGCCGGGGCCGACGATGAACGGATCCTTCGGCACGCGCTGGTCGACGGGCGGAATCGCTCCGGCCGCAACCTTCTCGGCCAGCGTCGGGGCTTCCTGCAGCTTCTCGAAGGCGGCCGGCACCACGGCGGGCGTGGCGGTCACGACGACCTCAACCTTCTTCTCAACTTCCTTGATGACTTCTTTTTCGACGACCTTCTCGACTTCGACTTCCTTGGTCACTTCGACCTTGACTTCTCTTTCCACGATCTTTTCTACGACCTGAGGCTGGCCGCATGCAGAAAGAAAAAGAGCGGTCGCCGCCAGCACGGTCAAGGCGTAGAACGACGGCAAGCGTCGGGACTTGTTCTGCGAACTATTCATAGAGCTGAGTTGGTTACCTCCTGGCAAAATCAAATATTGCGTCGAGCCCAGCGGGCCGACGGAGCTGCGGGGTGGGTTGATATAACTTGCTTGCCGAGATGCCGACGCTGCAAACTGCTGCACGGCACTCGATCACCTCCTCGATATGAAGCGCTATCTTTAGTGAAGTTGAGCGTGTTATATGCACCAACCCACAGAATGTCAATTCGACATCCTCTCCGCATGTAAATTTGTCGAATCGTCAAACAAGGTTTGTTTACAACTGTTCAATCAGTATTTCCCGCGAAACGCGCTATTCCTTCCCCCCCCCTTTTTTTTTTGGGGGGGGGAATAGCGCATTTCGCGTTGGAAAATGGATGGCCTGAGTAGTTACTCTCTGCTCAACTACGGCGAGGCGCAAGAACCTGCAAAGACTTACACTCCTGCGCCTATGAGTTCGCCGAGTTCGTCCAGTTCGCCAGTTACGTCAACCACACACACCGATGCAAACAGCAACGAGCATGTGCTTCGCCCTATGGACATGACGCAGATCATGAACGCGTCGCTGGGCCTGCTGCTTGGTTCGCCGGGAGTTTTTCTAGCCGCCCTTGTGCTGGCGAACTTGCCGCTGTTGCTCTGGCAGGTCGGGGCACTGACGGCACCGGATGCGTGGTTCATCCCGCCGCGCTATCGCTCCGGACAAGACCTTTACGGCATGCTCGGACTCGCAGGGCGTATTTTTACGATTGGCAAAATCGATGTGCCGAGCACAATCGCACTTATGGTGTCTCTGCTCACGTCGCTGCTGCAAAGTGCGCTGATCGTGCCCCTCGTCGCCGCACACTACCGCGGCCGCACGTTGTCGCTGCTGGACGCGCTTGCCGTCGCGCAGCGCGCGCTGCCGCGGCTGCTCGCCGCGTGGGCATTGCCCTTCGTCACTCTGCTCGCTGCTGCGTGGCTCTATGCACAGTCGAACGTCGCCGCAGTCTTCGGCGTCGTGCTGCTGCTGGTCGGCTTTCCGTGCTGGCTGTTCCTGTCGCAGGTCGTCCTGCTCGAAGATGCCGCCCCCGGCAGGGCATGGCAGCGCAGCGCAGCACTTCTGCGCCGCAGAGTCGTCAATATCGTCGGCACGTGGCTGATCTTTGAGCTGATCTTCGTCGTTATCACAGCCCTGCCCACATTTGTCATGGGCATGTCAGCTGCGCTGTATCCACCCGGCCCACGCCTGAACGCGCTCACAATCCTTGCGGGCAATCTGGCAATCCTGCTGATCGAGCCGCTGCGCGAAGCAATGGCCACTCTGCTCTATTTTGAGCAGCGGCGACGACGACGAGAAAAAGATGCCTGATTTTCGCTGAAAAAATCGGGAGGCATCTACTTGCCTTGCCTACTTGCCTGCCCGATCCGAAAAATATTGATGCATGCGCCACGAACGGTTCATGCCAAACAGCGCACCACCAATCGCCGATACCAGCGGCGCCAGCACCATGGTCACGCCAACCGAACGCGGATCCGCTTCCATCAGCAGCATCGGCGTGGCGAACACGCCTGCGATCACGCCAAACACGGCCAGGCCGATTGCCGCACTCAGCACATCGATGATCACGCGTCTGCGCCCATGCAGACCAGTAGCAATCGCCATCAGCAGCGAGTTGGCAATCAGCCCAAGCCCGCTGCCAGCCAGCACATACACCGCCGTCAGCGGCACCATCGTCACCACCTGCCAGAAGAAGGCCGTCATACTGCCGAGCACCCCGCGCGGGTAGGCGTTCACCACAAATGTCGCCAGGTGCATCGACGCAGCAATTGCTGCGCCGCCGGCAATCGCCGTGCGCGTCATCATGCGCCGAAAAGATGCTCGATATACGTCTGGCACACCACTCCGACGATCCGAACCGTACACGAACTGCCACGCGTTCTCCACTACTTTTTCTTCTGTCATAACGACTCAGATATCCATTCATTTGCTGCGTCGCATTCAAAATGTGCAACTACGCAGGCCGGTTTATTTTCCGTCTCCCCGTCGTGCCTCACCGGCGCGAAACACGCTCTACACCATGATGAGTTCCCGCCGTGGTCCGCCGCCTCGCTCGTCACGCCCGGACGACGCCGGCGTCGCATCGGAGACGACCAGCGCATGGTTGGTGTGCACCGCGGGCGGCACACCGGTTCCCTCCAGCAGGTCGACGACCAGCCGCAGAAGCTTGGTGCCGTACTCCTCCGGAAAATAGTCGACGGCTCCGATCAGCACCGGGTTGCGGCGCTCGATTTCCTGCCGAATTCCCTGGTTGATATTCTGGCTCACCACGATCGTGTCGCGTTGTCGCTCAAGCGCTTCCACCGCCTGCAGCGCGCCCATCGCCGACGCGGCGTTGATTCCAATAAACAGCACACGCTTACCCCAGGGGATCGCATGCAGCGCCTGCATCGCAGCCTTGCGTGATTCCTTCAGATCACCGTGTGTATCGAAACGCACAATGTGTTTGTCGCTCACGCCAAGCTCGGCTTCGAGCACGTCGAGCTGTCCCTGAATGCGCGCCGCCGGCAGCGAGCCGGATACGCGCTGCTCCAACACCACGACCTTGTCGATGCGTCCCTGCCAATGCCGCCGAATCCAGCGCGCCGCCGCCTCTCCCGCCATGCGTCCGGCGCGATAGTTGTCCGCACCGAAAAATGTCGCGCCCACCGCCGGAATATCCACAGCGATCACAGGCACGTTCGCCGTGCGACACATGTCCATAATGGTCTGATTCGTCAGCTCGTCGACCTGATATTCGATCAACAGATCGATGCCGGACTCCAGCAACCTGCGCACGTTCGTCAGCGCCATGCGCGTGTCGCCGCCGTTGTCTGCAACCAGCAGCTCCACTCGCTCACTCTGCTGCGCCGCCGATTCGAGACCGCGTCGGACCGCGATGGCAAATTCTTCGCGTTCATTTAAATTGGCGAACCCCACGCGCCAGCGTTGCTCTGGCGGGCAATCCTGGCAAATCCGCACGATGCCTTCCCCACACACAGTCACCCGCAGACCACTGCTGCGCAGCGCATCAGCTTCCAGACCATCCGCATTGCTCGTGGTAATCAGGTGTGTGGCGTGCTGATCTGCCGATCCGATTTCGAAAAATGTCGTCAGCCCTGCGCGCCCCACCGCGGCCGGCAATGCCAGAATCACCACAGTCTGGGCGCACTGCACCATCGCCGCCTTCAACTGCGCCGACTCCAGGTCGTTGCTGGCGAATCCCTGCGCACTCGTAATTCCGTCACACGCGATAAACGCTTTGTCGACGCGCACGTTCTGCAGCGTCGCCATCGCCAGGCTCCCCCCGAGCGTCCCAACACCGCTGCCCTCCGACGCCGCCGCCGACCCAAGCTGGCCACCGGTCATCAGCACCGTACAGCCAGGATGCTGCGTCAGCTGCAACGCGATTTCCAAACTGTTGGTCAGCACTGTCAGTCGACGCCGCGCCAGCAGCCGCGCCGCCATGGCGCGCGTAATCTCACCCTCGCACATAAGGATGGTATCGCCGTCACTGACCAGCTCAGCTGCCCGCTCGGCAATGCGCTGCACATCAGCAACAACGCTGCCTGCCTCGACCGCCTGCGTGCTGATCAAAGGCGCCCGCGCACCCAGGTGCGCCAGCGAACGCGCGCCGCCATGCGTACGAATGAGCTTGCCGTCGGTCTGCATTGCCGCCAGATCCGAGCGGATCGTCCCTTCGGAAACCTGAAACTGCTCGCACAATTCTCCGAGATGCACTTCTCCCTGCTGGTTCAGCGTCTCGAGGATGCGCGTCCGACGGTCACGTGCCTTGCTGGACATGCCCGAAATCCTAGTGACTCATCAGGATTTGTCAAATCAGCTCCCGGAATTGTGTTGTTTCAACAGTATTTCAGCGGCGCCGTCAGGTAAATTGACATGATCCGCCACCGGACATACGATCACAGGCGTCATGCCTGCCAATCTCTGGAACCTCAGTGAAGCCGCCGGGCTCGCCGGCCTAGATCTGCTCGTCTATCGTTCTCGCCTGCTTGGCGCCGACCGCAGCGTCTGCAATATCTTCGGTGGCAACACCGGCAGCAAAACCGTCGAAACCGACTTTCGCGGCCGACCTGTGCGCACGCTCTGGGTCAAAGGCAGCGGAAGCGATCTCGCCAGCATGCGCGCGAAGGATTTCGCCGGCCTGCGCATGGAGGACATCGAACCACTCTTCGAACGCCCCGAAATGTCGGACGAAGACATGGTCGCATATCTCTCGCAGTGTCTGCTCGGCCTGAATATGCCGCGCCAGAGCATCGAAACGCTGCTGCACGCGTTCATCCCGGCCGCGCACACCGACCACACGCATCCGGACGCCGTCATCTCGCTGGCCTGCTCGATCGACGGCAAACGCTGGATGCGCGAACTATACGGCGAGCGCGCCGCATGGGTCGATTACATCCGTCCCGGATTCACCCTCAGCCGACAGATCGGCGCCGCGGTGCGCGACAACCCGCAGATCGAATGCGTCGTCATGGGCAAGCATGGCCTCGTCACATGGGACGCCGATCCAAAAACCTGCTACGACAAAACGATTCGCATCATCGGCGAAGCCGAGCAGTTCATCGCCGATCGCGCGCGCGGCCGCGCCGTGTTCGGCCCGGCCATCGTCGCTGAAAGCACGGCCGAAGCACGCGCTGAAGCCGCCCGCGCCATCGCGCCGGCGCTGCGCGGCGCGGTCAGCAAACTCGCCCGTGCTGTCGTGCGCTTCGACGATTCCGCCGACGTGCTCGAGTTCGTCAACAGCGAACGCGCCCGCGAACTCGCCTCGGTCGGAGCCGCCTGCCCCGATCACCTGGTGCACACAAAGCGCGCGCCGCTGTTCATCGACTGGGACGGCGCCGACGTTGAATCGCTCAAGTCGGCTGTGCGCGAGGGCGTCGCCCAGTACCAGGCCGATTACGAAACTTACTTTAAGACGCACGCGGCGCCGAACGACAAAATGTTCAACCCGGCGCCGCGCGTGGTGCTGGTGCGCAGCCTCGGCATGTTCACCACCGGTCGCGACGCCGGGCTGGCGCAGGTCAGCAGCGAGCTGTATCACCGCGCCATCGCAGTGATGCGCGGATCAACCGCGCTCGATCAGTTCACGTCACTCTCACCGGCCGAAGCATTCGCCATCGAATACTGGCCGCTCGAGCTGTACAAACTCGCACAACGCCCCCCGGACAAGGAACTCACCGGCCGCATCGCAGTCGTCACAGGCGCCGCTTCCGGCATCGGCCGCGCCACCGCATACCGGCTCGCTCAGGAGGGCGCTCACGTCGTCATCGCCGACCTGAACGGCGACGGCGCACAGACGGTCGCCGACGACATCGTCAAGCGCTTTGGTCAGAAGCGCGCCGTCGCCGCGGTGTGCAATGTCACCGACGAGGCGCAGGTCATCGCTGCACTGCAGACAGCCGTGGCCACATACGGCGGCGTCGACATCGTGGTAAACAACGCCGGCCTCGCCAGCTCGAATCCGATCACCGAGACGACCACGGCCGAGTGGAACAAACTGATGAGCGTGCTCGCCACCGGCTATTTTCTGTTCGCGCGCGAGGCGTTCAAGCTCTGGCACGCTCAGGGCGTCGGCGGCAATCTGGTGTTCATCGCCAGCAAGAACGGCCTGATCGGCAGCAAAAACGCCGCCGCCTACGGTGCAGCCAAAGCCGCTGAGATCAATCTGGCGCGCTGCCTCGCTGAGGAAGGCGGCGCCCACGGCATCCGCGTCAACACGGTCAATCCCGACGCGGTGCTGAGCGGCAGCGCGATCTGGGACAGCGGCTGGCGCGAAGCCCGTGCCAAGGCAATGGGCATCTCGGTCGATCAGCTCGAGGAAGCCTATCGCCAGCGCAATACGCTCAAGGTCAGCATCTATCCCGAAGACATCGCCGAGGCGGTGCTGTTCTTCGCCTCCGACCGCACCGCCAAAACCACCGGCGGCATGCTCAACGTCGACGGCGGCGTGGCAGCAGCGTACGTGCGCTGATAGCCGATAGCCGATAGTGATGGTGGCTTCCGATCCACTATCACTATCCACTATCACTATCCACTATTTGATCCCCCGAAACGCCGGAAAATCCACCGCCGCACTCCGCCCGGCCACGGACATCTCCGACAGCGGGCCGGGCGCGCTCCACTCGGCGGCGTCATATACGTCGGAGTCCGGCGCCAGGCCCTCATGCAGCGTCTGGATCAGCCGATAGTTCATGATGTAGTCCATGCCGCCGTGGCCGCCGCGCTCGCGCGCATATTCGCCGAGCGTCTTCCAGAGCGGGTCTTCCCACTCAGCACGAAACTGTTCCTGGCCGAACCACTCTTCGTGCTTCGATACGCCGTCGATGTGCAGGCGCGGCGGATAGTTCCGAAACGTGCCGCGCGTGCCGGCGATCAGGAAGTTGCGGTCATACGGCCGCGGTGTGACGACGTCGTGCTGCAGCAGGATCGTCCGCCCGAGCTTCGTGCGAATGATGCTGGTGTTCATGTCGCCGTTGCGATACGTCTCGCGATGCTTGGGCGAATCCGCCAGCACAGTCGCGTCGCGGAATTCCCGCAGTGACGCCTCACAGCTGCTCATCGACACCATGTAATCGAATGCATCAGCGCCGCCGATATCGAGACACTGCGCCACCGGCCCGAGGCCGTGCGTGGGATACAAATTGCCGGTGCGCTCGATATGCGGCTTGCGGCGCCACAACCCTTCGCTCTCGTCCGACAAAAGCAGCGAGCGCAGATCGTGAATGTACGCACACTCCGCGTGCGTAAGCGTGCCGAGCAGGCCGGCGCGCACCATGCGCTTGACCGACATCTCGATCTCGTCGTAGCAGCAGTTCTCGAGCATCACGCAATGGCGGCGCGTGCGCTCGGACGTCTCGACCAGCTGCCAGCATTCCTCGAGCGTCGTCGCCGCCGGCACTTCAACGGCCGCGTGCCGACCAGCCTCCATCGCCGCCACGGCATACGGCGTGTGCGTGTCCCACGGCGTGGCGATGTACGCCAGGTCGATCGGCGCGTCGATCACGCGCCGCCAGCCTCCGGCCCCGAAGAAAATCTGCGGCAGCGGCTGCCCCGCCGCCTGCACACGCGCCGCCGCCGTCGTCGCCGCGGACTCGCGCGCGTCGGT
Source organism: Chloroflexota bacterium (assembly GCA_964201495.1). Classification (GTDB taxonomy): domain Bacteria; phylum Chloroflexota; class Anaerolineae; order J036; family Brachytrichaceae; genus CANJQH01. Next base: position 10,363 of record CAXNFZ010000012.1, read on the forward strand.
GACTGCCACCACCTGCACGCCCGGCACCGCCAGCAGCTCCCCGAGCAGGAAACTGCCGCGATTGCCGCAGCCGATCAGGCCGACGCGCACCACCTCATGCTTTTCGAAGGGAACGCCATGCATCGTCGTGCTCATGGCAGCAGCGTCACCTTCACCGACTGCTTGCCGGATGCAACCAGATCGATGCCGCGCTGGAAATCTGCCAGCGGCAATTCGTGCGTGACGATGCGATCCATCGGCAGCAGCCCCTTGCGCAGCATGTCGATGGCGATCGGGTAACAATACGGCCCGAGATGGGCGCCATGAATGTTCAGTTCCTTCGTGTCGCCGATGATCGTCCAGTCGGTCGTCACTGGCTCGCGCATCACGCTGAACTCCACGAACGTGCCCAGCTTGCGGATCATATGCAGACCCTGCTCCACAGCCGACGGATGTCCGGTCGCCTCGATGTACACATCGCAGCCGTAACCGCCGGTGAGCTTGCGCACTTCGTCGACCACGTCGACTTTGCTCGGGTTCAGTCCCATGTCCGCCCCGCAGGCCTTCGCCAGTTCAAGACGCGCATCATCCATATCGACAGCGATGAGCAGGCCCGGGCTTTTCATGCGCGCCGCCGCGAACATGCCGAGGCCGAGCGGCCCTGCGCCGGCGATGACCACCACGTCGCCCAGCTCGATGTTGCCGCGCTGCACAGCGTGAATCGAACAGGCGAGCGGCTCAATGAACACGGCGTGCTTCGTCGGCAAATCGTGCGGCACTTTGTGGTTGATCGCGTCGCGCGGGAAGAGCATGTACTCGGCGAACGCGCCGAACGCCTCGCGGCGGAAACCGTAGACGTCGCCGTCCTGGCACATCCAATACTGGCCGCGCTGGCAGTAACGACAATTCCAGCACGGCACGATCTGCTCGCTGATCGCCATGTCGCCGATCTGCAGGCTGTACTTATCGCCCGCTCCAGCGCCGAGCGCGACGACTTCGCCAACGAACTCGTGACCCGGCGTAACCGGCGCCTGGCAGTAGCCTTCGCGATGGGCATCCCCCCAAAACAAGGCTGCACCAAGGTAACACTTGAGGTCGCTGGCACAGATGCCCGCCTGCTTCACGCGCACCAGAACCTCATTGGGCCCGGGCTGCGGCACCGCCAGCTCTTCGAGTCGATAATCGCGCGGCCCGTGGCAGATCACAGCCGGCATGGTTTTCGGGAGTTCGATGTCGTTCATCGCGCCGGTGATTGTGGCACGGATGAAGGAATCGCGCGAACTTCGCTGCGAAAATCGAAGGAAGAGTGCGAGAAGCGCCGCACTCTCCCCGTTATCTTGGCCGTCGCCTGTAAGACAACCTCAAGCACATTTTTGCGTTACGGACCAGCCACAAATTCCAGATCGAGGGCTACCTCATCTGTGACATCGGCAACCGACGGTATGCTCGGAATCTGCAGGCCAAAGCTCGAACGCAGCACCTGCGCCTTCGCCGTGCCGGTCAGCTCACTCTCGGAAACCATCGTGACCGTCACTTCGAAGGTCACTGGCGCAACGACGTCGCGAATTTTCAAATCGCCGGTCACCTTAAACGACACCGGCTTGCCCATCTCGACCGCAGCAGGCAGTGACTCGATCGCCGTGGGTGTAAACGTGATGAATTGATATTCATCGCGTACGGATTCGAGAATGAAGCGCGCCGTCGCTCCATCGCGCCGACTGGAATCGGTCCTGAAGCCGCGAGCGTCGATCTTCAGCACTCCGATCTTCGACTGCGCCGGCGCTGCGGCGTCGATCGCAATTTCGCCCTCTACACCCGACGTCTCTCCCACGACGGTGACCGGGTTGCCCATGAGCTTTTCGTTGAGAGTGAACCGCGCGATGCTGCGCGCAGGGTCGATCTTGAGCGTGCGCACCACGGCAGGAGCGACAACTTCGGCGACGGTCGCCGTTGGCTCCAGAGGCACAGCGGTCGGCTCGACCGCTGCCGGCGCCGCCACCGTCGGCTCCGCGGTCGCAGGCACTTCTGTCGGCTCAACCGTCGGCATGGCAGCAGTCGCAGCGATGACCGTCGGCGCCGGCGCGGGCGCACATGCGCTCAGCAGTGCCAGCGCGAAAACAGCTCCAGTGATGCGCAAGCTGGAATTGCGCAAAAATTTACGAGAGAAATAGTCGACGTGATTCATAACGTGGACTATCATGCCGGGGATCGCACAATTTGAGCTTGGCGCTCGGTGAGAACTTCGTGAAGATCACGGCCTTATGGACGGTTTGAGCAAACACATGCGGTGCTCGACCGCCCCTCTCCGCCAGGATTTCGCGCACTGCATCGAGCCTGACACGGGAAAACAGCAAGCGAAATCCTGGTGGAGAGGGGAAAGGGGTGAGGTTTCCGCGCACAAAAATCTTTGCCCCTGACTGCGGATGCACCCTGCACGTCGACTACTTCGAACGCCAGCTGTGCTGCGGTTCGTAGCCGAGCATGCGGCGCGCCTTGCCGATCGACAGCAACGTCTCGTGCGGCCCGACTGTTTTGCGCAGCGGCACGTCCGGAAACACTTCTTCCATTAACGCCGCACTCGGACGCGTCATGACCGTATCGGCGGCAGCAATGACGAAGACTTCAGCGCCAGTGAGCGGCGACTGCACGGCCTTGCGCACCGCCTGCGCCACATCGCGCGCGTCGACATAGCCCCACAGATTCCATTTGCGCAGCATGGCATCGTCGTCGAACGAGGCGAAGCGCGCGTAATCCTCAGGATTCATGATGTTCGAAAAGCGCAGGCCGAAGATCTTCATGCCCGGATCCCAGCGACAGAACTGCCGCGCCATTTCTTCCGCAAGATATTTCGACAGCGAATAGGCCGATTCCGGCCGAGCGGCATATTCCTCGTCGAGCGGCGCATACGGCGGCGGCTCGTCGAACGGCAGCCCAAGCACCGTCTCGCTCGATGCCCACACCACGTTGCGAATGCCGAGCTGGCGCGCTGCCTCGAACACGTTGTACGTGCTGGTCATGTTCGTATGGAACGTCGTCGAATTGGTGCGCAGGCCTGGCGCCGGAATCGCCGCCAGGTGCACGACCGCATCGACACCGGCCACACGATCATCGATCGCCGAGAGCGCTTCCACAGTCTGACCATAGTCGGTCAGATCCACCGACGTAAACGGTGCACCGGACGTATACGCCGGGGGCTTGAGATCGACGCCGCTCACCGTAAACCCGTGCGTGAGCAGATCTTGGACGACGGCTCGCCCGGCTTTGCCTGCGGCGCCGGTGACGAGTACGCGAGTGTGAACTTTAGGGGACATGGGGCGAAGGATACGTCAACTTCAGTGCTGCGTCTGGGAATTCGCTGAGCACACCGCCGCCCCGTGTCTGCGGCACCACTCCTCATGTACGATCGCTTTGCGATGGACACACTCTGGATCTACGGCGATCAGCTCGCCGGACACTGGGCACAGTGGGCTGCCGACCTGGGCCTGCGGCCGGGCCACGCCCGCATCCTGATGATCGAGTCCACGCATCTGCTGCATGCGCGACCGTGGCATCGTCACAAGCTGATCTTCACGCTCGCCTCCATGCGTCACTTCGCTGCTGAACTGGGCGCCGTGGGATGGGACGTGGACTATCGCACAGCAGCGACATTCGCCGCAGGCCTCCGCGCGCACACGGCCGGTCACGCACCGGCCCACATATATGTGATGCGACCGAACAACTGGCGCGCCCGGCAATTTCTCAATGCGCACGCCGCCGAATTCCGTCTGCACATCTTCGACGACCGCATGTTCATCGCACGTCCGGACGATCTGGGCTCCGCGCGCAGCCCGCTTATGGAGTCGTTCTATCGCCGCATGCGCCGACGAACCGGGCTGCTCATGGACGGCCAGGAGCCAGTAGAGGGACGCTGGAATTTCGACGCCGACAATCGTCAGCCGCCAACGCGCGAGTGGCGCCGCGGCAACACCGCCGACATCCCGCGCCTGCCTGCGATCGAGCAGGACGAAATCACCCGGCAGGTCAGCGAAGAAGTCAATGCCTACCCGAATGTGTGGGGATCCGCCGACGGTTTCGCTCTTCCGGTAACGCGCGCAGCAGCCGAGGACTGGTTCGCCGATTTCGTCGCACGTCGGCTGCCCAGCTTCGGCGCCTATGAAGACGCAATCGTCGAAGGCGAGCCGACGCTCTTCCATTCCGTCTGCTCGCCGCTGCTGAACGTCGGCCTGTTGAACCCGATCGACGTTTGCCGCGCAGCCGAAGCGGCGTGGCGCAGCGGGCGAGCGCCGCTCGCTTCGGTCGAAGCGTTCATCCGCCAGATCCTGGGCTGGCGCGAATTCGTGCGCCTGCTGTATTTGCGCGAAGCGCCCGCTTTGCACAACGCGAACGCACTCGGCGCCGAGCGCGCGCTGCCCCGCTTCTACTGGGACGGCAAGACCGACATGTCATGCATGCGGGATGCCGTAGAGAGCGTATGGAAGAACGGCTATGCCCATCACATTCAACGCCTGATGGTGCTGTGCAACTTCGCCCTGCTCGCCGGAGTACGGCCGCAGGAGGTCAACGCATGGTTCCTGACCACGTTCGTCGACGCCTATGACTGGGTGGTGACCCCCAACGTGATGGGAATGGGCTTGTTCGCCGACGGCGGCATCGTCGGCACAAAACCCTATGCCGCATCCGCCAATTACCTCAATCGCATGGGCACGGCCTGCCGCAGCTGTCGCTATCGCCCGGACGAGCGAATCGGCCCGGACGCATGCCCGTTCAATGCGTTGTACTGGGATTTCATCGCGCGTCATGCCGAACTGCTTGGACGCAGTCCGCGCACGAGCATGCCTGTCAACGCGCTGCGGCGCATGCCGCACGACGACGTCACTGCGCTGCGGCAGCACGCAGCGGAAGTCCTCGAGGCGCTGCAGTGATGAAAAACTTTCCAAAGGCAGGCGCCCACACGGCCTGAACCTGCGATTCGCAGAAATCACCGTGCAGCAGCAATTGACCCAACCCTCAACCGTCCGTAGCATAAGGAGAACAAGTTATGAGCAGCAACGAATACGCGAATCCCGATGCCCTCGTCTCGACCGAATGGCTCGCTGCGCATCTGAACGATGCCAACCTGCGCATCGTCGAATCGAACGAGGACATTCTGTTGTACGACACCGGGCACATCCCCGGCGCGGTCAAGATCGACTGGACCACGGACCTGAACGACCCGCTCACCCGCGATTACATCGATGGAGCGGCGTTCGCAGCGCTGATGAACGCCAAGGGCATCACCCGCGACACGACGGTGGTCTTCTACGGCGACAAGAGCAACTGGTGGGCGGCTTATTCCTACTGGGTGTTCCAGCTCTTCGGCCACACCAACGCGAAACTGCTCAACGGCGGCCGCAAGAAGTGGGTCGATGACGGCCGCACGCTCACCCGTGAAGTGCCGAAGCACACCAGCAGCGGCTACCCCGTCGTGCAGCGCGACGACAGCACGCTGCGTGCGTTCCGCGAGCAGGTGCTCGTTCACGTGCGCGCCAAGGGTGCACTCGTCGACGTGCGCAGCACCCCGGAATACACCGGAGAAAAACTGCACATGCCGGAGTATCCGCAGGAAGGCGCGCTGCGCGGCGGCCACATCCCCGGCGCCGTCAGCGTGCCCTGGGCGCAGGCAGTGCGCGAGGACGGCACGTTCAAGACGGCCGAGGAACTCCATGCGCTCTACGGCGGCAAAGGCATCACCGGCGAATCAGAAGTCATCGCCTACTGCCGCATCGGCGAACGCAGCTCGCACACCTGGTTCGTCCTGAAAAATCTGCTCGGCTACCAGAACGTCCGCAATTACGACGGATCATGGACGGAATGGGGCAACGCAGTCGGCCTGCCCATCGAACGATAGGAATAATTACTCAGGTCCAAATTAATGCTTTCTGCAGAACATACTGCTCCTTCTCTCGAAAAGAGTTCCGCTCGAACAGAGCTGCGCTCAAAGGGAGAAGAAGCGGTAAGGTTTGCGATAGGAAATTGATTGACCTGAGTAGTTAACGATAGGATCGAAAGCAACGCACATGGCACAGAAATCACTCCTCGTCTCCGACGGCATTCCCGTGCCGATCGTCCGCATGAATCGCGTCCTCATGGTCGGCGGTGTCGTTGCCGCGGTCGCACTCGATGCGCCGTGGATCACAACGATCCTGTTCGCTTTGATTCTGCCCGCCGTGCTCTTCGGACGACGCGGAAGCCCAATCTACGCGATCGGCCGACGCCTGCTGTTTGCGCAGCTGGCCGGCGCCGAACAAGAGGATCAGCAGCTGATGCGATTCAACAACAGCATCGCACTGGCGCTGCTCGGCAGCGCACAAATTGCGTTTCTGTTCGGTGCAAAGACGATGGGGTTCGTGCTGGCTGGAATGGTCGGCGTCGCGGCACTGGTCGCCCTGCTCGGTTTCTGCCTCGGCTGTTTTCTGTATCTGCAGTTCAAGTTGAACACGCGCCGGCTGTTCAATTAGCGTAACTACTCAGGCCAGCCAGTTTTCCAACGCGAAACACGCTATTCCCGCCCTCCAAAGAGGGAAGGAATAGCATGTTTCGCAGGAAATATTGATTTGGGCCTGAGTAGTTACCCATTAGCACATTCCACAAACACCACGCACACACGCCGCACCTTAAAAAGTGCGGCGTATTTCGTTTTCGGCTGGCCGTTCAAACGGCTGCAGAAGCAATTTCCTCAGCATCGAACATGCTGCGATCGTCGCGCAGGCGCCACGCTCGCACGTCCGTCACCCGCCCCTGCTCCACCGAGGCGATCACGAACGACACGACCGGCCACGCCCATTCCCGGTCCGTCTCAGAGGCGATCGCCGGACAATCCGGATGCGAGTGAAAAAAGCCGATGATGTCCCAGCCCTGCTTTTGCGCCGCGCGGTCGGCGCGTGCGATATCCGCCGGGTCGATCGAGTAGCGATCATGCAGACCGTGCACCTCGGGCGACGCGGCGTCGATGTTCCATGCGTTGCGCACCGGCACCACCGAGTGCACGAGGCGCAGATCATTTCGCTCTTCGATCTCACCGATCAGAATGCCGCACGCCTCGTGCGGATAGCCCGCCTCCAGATGCGCACACAGCGTCCGCATGTGTTCGTCTGCAATCGTCAGCATCGCATTTAGATCCCTGCGCCGTGCTCGAATCCGAGGCGCATCTCGATGCCCTCGGTGACCACGCGTTTGGTCAGCACAGACGACAGCACCACCGATGCCGTCACCTGCCCGAAGCGCATAAATTTATCCAGCACATTTTCCAGCTGCCACAGAGACGGCACTGCCACGCGCAGAATGAACGAGTCCGCACCAGTCCCGCGCAGACACTCGAGCACCTCAGGAACTTCCCGCACCGTCTTCAACAGCTCGGTAACATCACCCTGGGCATTGATGCGCACGAACGCATGGATGCCGTAGCCGAGCTTCGCCAAATTGATCTCGGCACGATAGCCAGAAATAATACCGAGCCCCTCAAGACGCTTCATGCGATCTGATACCGCCGGCCGCGACAGGTTCACAATGCGACCGAGCTCCGCATACGACAGCCGTGCGTTCTCCTGCAGCTCTTTCATCAACCGCCAGTCCGTCTCGTCGAGTTGCGTCGTCGCGTCAAATGCCATGTGAGCGCAGATTCTATAGGACGCTCGTTAGGATAAGTCACGCGCGTGCCGTCAGACCTCCACCCGCCGGCCCTGCTCATGCGATTCGATCGCCGCGTACGCCAGCGCCAGCGCGCGGCGGCCGGCCTGTGCATGAATCGGCGGCGCCTCACCTGCGCGAAATGCACGCAGCATGTCCTGGAGATGCGCGTCGAACGTGCAATGAAATTCACGGCCGCGATCGTTGAAGTAACCGGCCTGCCATACCTCAGCGGATTCGTCGCCTGTCGCCTGAAACTCGAAGCGCTTGACAGTGTCGTCGATCAGCACGCGGCCGCGCGTGCCGTTGACTTCGACACGATGCGTGTCGCGGTACGCATATGACGAATCGTACGTCCCGACCAGGCTGCCGACAGCGCCCGACGCGAAGCGCAGCGAAAGCACGAGCGTGCGAAATCCACCGCCGGTCTTGTCGGTCATCTCAGCGCTCAGCGCAGCGATCGGGCCGCACAGATGCTCAAGCATGTCGAAGCCGTGGCACTGCGTCTCGATCAGATTTGCGTGCGGATGCGTGCTGGATCCCTCCCCGCCGAAGCGCCACGTAGCAAACACCAGTTCACCAAGCCGTCCAACCTCAATCGCCGCGCGTGCGCGCTGCACAGGCTGGGCATATCGATGGTTGAAATTGATGGCAAAAAACAAGCTGCGCCGCTCCGCTGCTGCGAGCATCGCGTCGGCTTCGCCCAGATCGAACACCAGCGGCTTCTCGACGAGCAGCGGAAACCCGCGCTCGATCACGCGCATGGTCGGCGCAAAATGCGCCTGGTTCGGCAGGCTGATGCTGACGAAGTCCGGCTTCTCGGCATCGAGCATGTCGTCGATGTCCAGGTACGCGCGCAGGCCGTACGCCTCGGCCCGCGCGCGCGTGCGCGCTTCACTGCGGCCACACACGGCACATAGAGCAACGTCAGGATGCTGCGAGAACACGCGCGCGTGCTGCGCGCCCCACCCGCCGGCGCCGACGAGCGCTACTTTGATTTTTGCATTGCTCATGGTTCGATCACCACCTTGCCCGTCGCACCACCGAAAAACAATTCGAACGCAGTCTGAATTTCCGCCAATGGCATGCGATGCGTGATGATCTGCGCGATGTAGCTGCGGTGGTCCCGCAGCCGCTCGACGTTCGCCGGCAGTTCGTCGTAGCAGAAGTACTCGCTGCCGAGCACCGCATGCTCCGGCGCGATCAGATGGCGCGACACGTCGAGGTTCAGACCCTCGCCGTGGCCGACGCACACGAACGCCCCGCGCTTCTCGAGGCAGTCCATGGCCGCCTGCCGCGCGACGCCCTTTCCGCTCGTGTCGATCGCCAGATCGACGTGCGAAATTCCGTGTCGCGTCAGGCCGTCGGCCAGCGTTCCGCCGGATACGTCCACCGGCAGCCCGCCCAGCTTTTCTGCAAGCGCCAGCCGATACGGCGACACGTCGCTGATATACACCGGCAGGTCGCCGAGAATGATCTTCGCCATCGCCAGCACACCGAGGCCGATCGGCCCGGCGCCCGCCACGTGCACCGAACGGATATCGTCATGCACACGCCGGCCGCGCTCGATGGCATGCCCGCCGGTGCCCATGATGTCGAGCAGCAGAGTAGCGTCGGTCGCGCTCATCTCTGCAGGCGCCGCGAAGAAAGTCGACTCGTCCACGATCTGGTATTCGGCATATCCGCCGTCCCGATTGAAGCCCATATCACCGCGCTTGGCAGTGCACTGATTCGTGGCCCCACGCAGGCAGTTGCGGCACTGGCCGCAGAACGCCATGAGAAAAACCACGCCGGGGGTGCCAATGGCAGTGCGCGTCTCGGGCCCGGCCACAACGACCACACCCGCCGCCTCATGGCCTGGGATCACCGAAGCGCCGTTCCGAAACTGTCCCCGCTCGGATCCGCACAGGGCGTTCGCGCCGACGCGCAACAGCAACTGGCCGGAGCCCGGCTCAGGCAGCGGCACATCAACAATCGTAATTCGGCTGTCGCCGCCGAAACGGGCGGCGCGCATCGTGCGTGAAGTCATGATGCTCGAATGGTATTCGATCCGCGCACACTTGCCTTGCACGAATTCGTATGCAGTTCAAAATGAGTTTTTCGGTAACTACTCAGGCCTCAATCAGTATTTCCCGCGAAACGCGCTATTCCTTCCCCCGAAGGGGGAAGGAATAGCGCGTTTCGCGTTGGAAAATGGATGGCCTGAGTAGTTACGTTTTTCGACAGCAGACGATATGTCGTCTTCGGAATCCACGACTGATGAATCATCAGATATGCATCAGAAAGCGCCTAAAGCATCCCTGCACCCGAATTCGATACTATCTTCCGATGAATCATGACAGGAGATCCTATGGCCAAAGTCCGATTCTTCGCCCCAGACACCGACGCATTCGTCGATTCCGTCGTTCGACATGCCGACGAATTCCGCACAGAAAGCGGCGTCGATCTCGAGATCAAGATCATCTCGACCGACGAATATTTTTCGAACGACATCCACAAATACCTGGGCGGGCCCGATGCCGCCGACGTATATACGTCCGGGCCGGTGCTGCTCTGGCAGCACATCGGCGCCGGGTTCGTCGAACCGCTCGATTCATACATGGCGCAGGCCAGCACCGAATTCGACGCCGGCGACTTCTTTCCATCACTTATTTCGAGCAACCGCTGGACCGGACGTTTCGGCGATCGCCTCGGCACTGGCTCACTCTGGGAGCTGCCGGTGAACTGCGAGGCGTACAACCTGGCATACGTGCCGGCAACGCTGGAGAAGTACGGCGTGTCCGTGCCGACGACGTGGGCCGAGTACTTCGCCGCAGCACAGCAGCTGCAGAGTGCGTCGAATGGCGCTGTGCGTGGATTTGCGCAGCGCGGCATTCAGGTATGGCACACGATGTACACCGGCTATGCCACCCAGTTCTGGTCGTACGGCGCGCAGGATTTCGACGATGCCGGCAAGTGTGCCATCGCCTCTCCCGAAGGCATCGCCGCCACCGAGGACTTCATCGCCGGCCTGCGTCGCAGCGGACCGCCGGCCTGGCTCGATCAGCACTGGTATGAACTGGCGATGGACTTTTGCGCGGACAAATACGGCCTGATCGTCGACTCGGATCACTACGTCGCGTTCTACGAGAACCGTGAAAAATCACAGGTCGCCGGCCGTATGGGCTACGCGCTGCCGCCGATCGGCCCGGGCGGAAAACTTGCGTCGAACATGTGGACATGGTCGCTCGTGATGAACGCAAAGTCACAGAACAAAGCTGCGGCGTGGAAATTCATGGAGTGGGCAGCCGGCAAGAAATTCCTGCTGCGTTCCGCCTTCGAGGGCAATATGAATCCGACGCGCCGCAGCACATGGGACGACCCGCAGTTTCAAGCCATGGCCGCTGCCTGGGGTGATTTCTATCCTGTCGCACGTCGCCTGATCGAACAGGAAGCGAAGGTGCTCGTCACTCCCAATCCGCATTACCTACAGCTGGCCGACCGCTGGGTCGCCGCTCTTCGCTCGGCATATGCCGGCGAGCAAAGCGTCGCCGACGCACTGCGTGCGGCGGCTGCGGACATCGACGCGATGGTTGGATAGATTCCCAGCAACATCTGCGAACCACGTCAGTATTTTTTCCTGTTGAGGATACGGGGAAATTTGTGGGGAAAGAACCAGCGTGGTTCGCAAAAATATCTTATGGCACACGACGCCATTCATCCGCCCGATCATGAAACTGCTGATGCCACAGCTCCAGGCTGAGCAGCCCCCACAACTTGCGTGAGAAACGCGCCTCGCGTCCGAAGCCGCGCAGAACAGCCGCACCGTTCACGAACGATCGATGTCGCCGTGCCATGGAATGCATCGCATCGAGCACGTACTCGCGCAACTCGCCATCGAACCACTCCTTGAGCGGCACCGGAAATCCCATCTTGTCACGACGATTCAGGATCTTTATCGGCAAGTCTGCAGCAAACACATCTTTCAACAAGTGCTTCATGCGACCACCCTCGAACTTCATCGCAAGAGGAAGCGATGCTACATATTCCACCAGCGGCACATCAAGAAAGGGAACACGACTCTCGATGCCGTGTGCCATGCTCATACGATCCTCCACATGCAGCAGCGCAGGCAACAAGCATTTCAGATCGAAGCGAGTCATACGATCGAAGTCACCGTCCTGTTGCACTGCTGTGTCATTAAAAACTCCAGCAAAGCGCTCGAACACGCCGCGCATGTCGAGTGCGGCCCAATCAATTTCATCTCGCATATCGGTAGAACGATCGATGAGCCGAAAGTAGCGTGCGTCGAGCGACGCGAACAGGCCTTCACGCCAGAACTCCCGCAGCAGCGGCACATATTCACGCAGTGCACTGAGATTCGGCGCGAGTGCAGCCAGCGTCGCAGCACCTTCTTCACCGGCCACACCCTCGATGGCCGCTTTCAAACTGCGCTCAAGATATGCCGCCAAGTAGCGCGCATAGCCACCAAAAATTTCGTCGCCACCCTGCCCGCCCAGCACCACTTTCACATGATGACTCGCCAATTCCGAAACCATGTACTGCGGAAAAGCGCCCGGGCCAGCGACCGGGAAATCAAGGTGACGAACAACGTCTCCGATATTGCGCCGAAAATCTTCCGCACGAATATCGACGCAGTGAAAATATCCATCATCGATCGCAGCTGCCGCACGCGCGTACTCGCTTTCATCGTAGCCTGGATGCTCCATGAAACGACCGTGGAACGCTGCAGAACACGCCGCACCACGCACCCGCGCCAGACGGTAAATCAGGCTCGAATCGACGCCGCCGGAAACATAGCTTCCCACTGAAACATCACTGCGCCCGTGCAGATCGATTGATTCTTCCACGAGCGCACGCAAACGCTGATGCACTTCCGCTGCCCCATCACGTACAGAAGCTTCGTAGCGCACGTCCCAGTACTGTCGCGTCTGCATCCGTCCGCACTCGATCATCAACGTATGGCCGGGCATCAGCTGACGCACCCCTTTGAACAACGTCTGCTCACCGAGCGTGTACTGAAAAGTCAGATATTCCGCCAGCGCATCCGCATCGGTATCGATCGATGGGAGAAAAGGAAGCAACGCCTTCGCCTCAGATGCGAATGAAAACACCCCATCGTGAATCGCATAGTAAAACGGCTTGATGCCGAAGGGATCACGTGCGCAAAACAGCTTCCGACGTCGTGCATCCCATAGGGCGAACGCGAACATGCCGCGCAGATGCATCACGCAGTCTTCACCGTAACGCTCGTACGCAGCGAGAATGCATTCGGTGTCAGAACGCGTACGGAATTGCCAGTCGAAGCCCAATTCCCGGCGTAGTTCGACGTGGTTGTAAATTTCTCCGTTATAGGTGAGAACCATTCCGTTGTACGCCTGCATCGGCTGCGCCGCTGCATCAGTCAGGTCGACGATCGCAAGACGCCGATGCACCAATCCGACGCCAACTTCCGCACTCATCCAACTTCCCTGCCCGTCCGGCCCACGATGAGCGATGATGCGCGACATCGCAGCGAGAGATTCAGACAGCGCGGGAACCGAATCATTCGTCAGGGAAACACGACCAGCGATGCCACACATTACGCATCGACCTTTCGATAGCCGAGCTTGTAGGCGATTCGCTTGAGCGCCTTCCGTCCCGGAAATTGCAAGAAACGCAGCTGCATCAACTGCGCAATCATGCGCCGAAAGAAAGTGACATGCGTCAGCTGGCGTTCGAGTACCTCGTATGCAGCCTCGTCATATTTTTCGAAACATCCAAATTCTCTTAGAACATCATCAAAGCTCGCGATGAACTTCGAGTAGTGATATGCACCGGAAAAAATCAAATCGTCGTGGGCATTCTTCGTCATCTCAGCTACAAGTTCGGCATCACGCATCTGCCGCAGCACATCCTGCAGATTCGAAAAATCTTTTTTCAATGCG
>CAXNFZ010000013.1:0-22404 GCA_964201495.1 Chloroflexota bacterium
CCGGCAAGCTCGTCGGCTATCCGGATGCGCACCTGAAAGTCGCGCAGCTCAAAGTCCCCGGCCAGCCGTTCGCCGAGGGAGCGAATCACCACATCGAACTCGTGCAGTACATTCTTCCGCCCACACGGGAGGGCAACGACCTGAACACCTACAACGTCGCGAACGGACACTGGGCATTCATCGTCGACGACATCCACGCTGAATTTACGCGGCTCTCGGCGCTCGGCGTGCGCTTCAAGCATTCGCACCCGGTGGCAATCGAAGCCGGTGTGAACAAGGGCGGCTTCGCCATCTATCTGTACGACCTGGACGGCATCACCCTCGAACTGCTGCAGCCGCCCAGCCGCGAACAGGCCGCGGCCAATCGACCATCCTGATGCGCTGGTTCAGGAAATGAGGGCCAGATGCCCCAGATGGGGACGTGACAAACACCTGAAATAAAGATATCATGTTCTTTGTTCAGAATTCATAAAAGACAATTTTTACGATTTTTTATGAATTTCGTGTTTATCGCAAAAAAGCAACGATTCATGATGAAAGACACACTCAATTCCAATCGACGTCAGTTCCTCGCCCTTTCCGGCATCGCTGTGGCCGGCGCCGCGCTCGGTGCAGCTGCCCCCGCAGCAGCCGCCGCCCCCGCCGCTGCAGAGAAGCCCGTCACCAACGCCGACGAAGCACTCAAGCGCCTCATGGAAGGCAATGTGCGCTTTGCCAGCGACAAGACGATCGACCCGAACCAGTCGACGTCGCGCCGCGCTGAGCTGGCCAAGGGCCAGAAGCCGTTCGCCACGATCCTCAGCTGCGTCGATTCACGCGTGCCCCCGGAGATCGTCTTCGACCGCGGCCTCGGTGACCTCTTCGTCATCCGCACCGCCGGCCATGTCGTCGACAAAGCCGTCCTCGGCAGCATCGAATACGGCGCCGAAGAGCTCGGCATTCCGCTGATCGTGGTCATGGGCCATGAGAAGTGCGGCGCCGTCAAAGCCACCATCGAAATCCTGGAGAAGGGAGCGAAGGCTCCTGGCTCGATCGGCTACCTCGTCGAAGGCATCACCCCGGCCGTGAAGACCGTCAAGGGCAAGACCGGCGACATGCTCGACAACGCCGTGCAGGCCAACGTCGACGTGTCCGTCGCTGCTCTCAAAAAATCCAAAATCCTCGCGCATCTGATCGAAGAGGGCAAAGTCAAGATCGTCGGCGCCCGCTACGACCTGGACAGCGGCAAGGTCGAAGTGCACGACCACGCGGAATAGAAGACCGCAGATGGCCGACTGCTGACCGCCGACCGCCGATGTTCAACGACCGTCGGTAGTCGGGGGGCGGCCGTCGACCTTCAACAGCATCCCCTCCCCACGCCCGAAGACTTCGGGGAAGTACTGCAGCGCAGCGTAGGTGGGGCGCACGTTGAATTCACCGGCGCTGGTGACGCGCATCGTGTACGAGTACGTGTATGCGCCGGGCTCCAGCAAGTCGGCGAACAGCGCCACGCGGTCGTCACGCAGTTCGCTGCGCGACCACCAGCCCCAGTACCACCACCACGGACGTCCGGCATCGGAACGACCGAGCGCAACACCCTGATCAAGCTGCGATGACGTGGCGAGCACGGCGTCGATCGCCTCGGCGCCGGCGGGCAGCGGATCCTCGAGCTGCACATAGTGCAGCTCATTCGGCGCAATGATCGTGATCTCGACGCGCAGCACGTCGCCGACGTTTGCAGAACGCATGGTCGGACAGCGCACACCAGCGACACAATCGGCGCGCACGTAGCGGCGCTGCACGACGATGCCACGATCGACAGCGCGCACCGACGGCACCGGCAGCATCGCCTTCAGATGCGCGGTGTAGTAAAGCTTGCCCTCCCCCGCCCGCTTCAGAAGCGTCACGCGAGCCGCGCCATCACCCACCAGCTGCGTTCCAGGCACCGTGACGACGGTGGCGCTCATCAGGTTCGTGGCGCTCATCACTCCGGTCGCAAGCTGCTCGTCCCCAAGGCGCAGGCTGTATTCATAGTTGGCGGCCAGTTCACCGGTGCTGCGCATCCAGTCAGTCAACGCGATGAGCGACCAGGCAGTTTCATGCGTGCTGCGCCAGTAGCCGCTGCCGGCTGTGCGCGCCTGCATCAGCCAGCGCACGACGTTGGGCGCAAGCGCGTTCTTTGCATCGAAGCGAGCGAGCGCGGTGAGCACGAGCGCAGTCGTGCGCGTGTCGGTGTTCATCGCCCACCAGTCGATGCCGTCCTCTTCCCAGTGGGCGCCGGTTGCGCTCAGGATCGCCCTGGAATTCAGATCAGCGAACAATGTCTGCATGCGCGCGTCCTGCGGATCGCGGCGACCCATCGCCAGAATCAGCAGAGCACGGCCGTAATTGCTCAGGTTGGCGCGCTGTGCGAACAGTGCTTTCGTTCGCGCGGCGTCATCACGACCCCCTTCAGCCAGCACATACTGCAGCCATGCCTGCCAGCTCAAATACCACTCGCTGTCCCGTGCGCTGATCGATGACTGCACTCGCTGCAGATAATCGAGCCCGCGAGAAATCATCGCACTCGGCACATCAAAGCCGGCATCGCGCGCCTGCAGCAAACCATAGACGGCCCAGGCGCTCACATTGGGGGAGCTTTCGCGACGCGCCCACCAGCCCCAGCCGCCGTCCTCATTCTGAAACGCCACAAGTCTGGTTACGGCATCCTCGACCAGACCCGGCATTTTCTCCGCCAGCTCCGTATCTTCAATGCCAAGCTGGGTGAGCGCGCGCAACGTCAGCACGTTCGGCACGAAGCGTGACACGATCTGCTCCACGCATTCGTACGGATAGCCCTCGACGTACGTGAGACCCTCACGCAGCGCCGACGCCAGGGAAGCATTCAGCTGTACATCGAGACGACTGCGCACAGCGTCGGCGTCCTTCGGCAACACGACGATTTCGCTGCGCGATTCTTCGCCGCTCAGTTCACCTGCCGTACCCATCATCTCCGGGGTGCTGTACCGTTCGATGCGCAACCCGCCGCTCGGCGCCGTCGCAAGCCGTGGCTTCGCCGCATCCGAGTACCCTCCACCGGAAACGCTGAACACCAGATCCGCCTGCGGCGCATCGAGCGCACGCACGGTCCAGGTGATCAGCACCTCAGAATCGGCTGCCACGGTCGCCGTCTGCTCAGCCGACCCGGCGAGCGCCACCCCGGACGACTGCAGCACAACCTGCGCAGTCATAGTTTGGACCGTGGCGTTCTGCACGATGGCGCCGAGCACGACGACGTCGTCGACGACCAAAAAGCGCGGCGTGATCGGCCGAACCATGAGCGGCTTGGCGGCAATGACATTCACCAGCCCCTCGCCGACGCGCGTTCGTGCATCGATGCCTACAGCGCGCATCACCCAGGTCGTCAGGTTATCCGGCAGTTTCACGGAGAAGCGTGCCTCGCCTGTATCGTCCGTCGTGACGTCGGCCCGCCAAAACGCCGTGTCTGCGAAGTTCTCGCGCACGCTCGGCGCTGCAGGCGCCTCGCCGCCGCCGCCGCGGCCTTCCGGCGCCGCCGCCGCCGGCATCGCATCGGCAACCTGCATGGCCATGCGCGGCTCCATCAGATCGCCCTGCTCCGGCGCGCGATCAGCCGATACCGACAAGCTGCTCGCCGTGCGCACCCGCAGGCCGGCCGGGCCGTAGAACGCATTCACGATCGCATCCGCCTCGCGCGGCTGCAGATTCAAAACACCCTTGTCGACGAGATCGACCGAGAAGCTGCCGGAGATCGGCGCACCGACTGCATCGGCGGCGCGCAACGTGAACGCGACCGTCTCACCCGGCTGCGCACGTTCACGATCAGGCGTGAGCGTCACACGCATGGTCTGCTTCCGCGGCGTCACGCGCAGGCCGATGACACCCAGTCGTTGTTCCGGAATTCCCTCACCCGGCGCGTTCATCAACACAACAGAAACGAAAATATTCGGCGCGTACGCATCCTCGATCGGAAACTCGTACAGCGTGGCATCCGAAGTAATGCGCACCACTTCGTGCTTCAGAATATGGCCGCGCTCGATCGTGACGAGCGCATAGTGCGCCGGATGACTGGCATCGATGAACGGCGACGGAATCAGAATGCGCGCCGTCTCACCCTGCTCGTACGTCGAACGATCGGCCAGCAGGTCGAACGATTCATTGTTCTCGCGACGCCAGCGCCTTGCACCGGGGCCGGTTGCCCAGAAGAACGTCGACGCGCGCATGACGCGGTCGGATGCGTCACGCATCTCTGCCGTGAGCTTGTACGTGCCTCCCTGCGGCACGGAGAATTCATACTGCGCTGCACCGACCTCGTCGGTGGTCACCTCGTACGTCACTGGATCGCGGTCGACCTGCGTGTATTCCCAGCGCGAACCATCCGACTCTTCCACCAGGCGGTTCTCCCATTCGCGCCGCACCACCGTGATGCGCACAGGCATCCCCGCAACACGCCGACCGAGCCAGTCGACCGTGACGAAATCACCGCGAAGTTGTTTACCGGCAACGGCAATGCGCGTACTCATGGCCACACCGACATACGACTCAGCCGGGTGCGCGATCACCGTGCTGCGCCCGGAGAGCACTTGTGCATCTGCACCCGTGACATTCGCCTCGACGCTGAGCGCGATCGGGCCGCTGATCAGGGCGCCGTTCTCATCGCGAATTTCGGCCGGCAGCGCCAGGTCGAGTGCAAAACGTCCGTTCGCGTCGGTGCGTCCGGACCCGGAAGCGATCGGCGCCGGCGAGCTGACGTTGCGATCGAACCACCAGCAGGAGAAGCACAGCCACGGATCATCGTCATCCCGAAACGAGTAACGCTCGAGCTGCGGCGGAGCGAAGTCGTGCCGGCGCGCAATCACGTTCCACGAGATCTCGGCGTCGCGCAGCGCGCTGCCCGACAAATACGCCGCCTCGATCGTCGCCAGCAGCGTGCCATCGCGCAGGATCTGAGCCTGCTCCGGCATGACCGTTACTTCAAATTCCGGCGGGCGATACGCCGCGATCAGCAGCGCAGCCGAGGCGTTACCGAAGTTGACGCCGTTCGCATCATCGATGCGCGCCTCGAGCCGATAGTCGCCGAGCGCCGTATCTGCAGCCAGCGTAAGTTCGCCCGAGAACGTTCCGAACGCATCGAGCACAACATCCTGGGTGCTCACCACGTCGTACTTGCCGTCGAGCAGGCGCACCTGAATCTTCAAACCTCCGGGCAGATCGTAGCGAAAATCATCCTGCGTGCGCACCACGCCGCGCCAGAAAATTTTCTGGCCGGCGCGATAAATCGCACGGTCGGTATACAAATGACTGCGCAGTTGTTGCGCATATCCGTAATCAACCGGCAGCCCGAAGCTGGCGAGGCCGGCATCCCAGGACGACGACACTGCAGCAAAGCGATCACCGCGCGCCAGGGCGAACGTGTCGTAAATGTATTCCGGGGACTGCAGCGTGCGCGCCACGCGCGCGACGCCGTCGGCGTTGGTGCGGGCGGATCCAAACGTCTGCACCACATTCGCCGCACGCTGATACACCTCAAGATCGAGATCGGCGATCGGCTCGCCAGTGCCGAGGTCGGTCGCCCACAGCAGCACTTCGTCCGGTTCACTTTTCATGACCAGATTCAGGTCAGAGACGTAGAGCACGGAGACGAACGCGCCAATGCGATTACGGATCGGGTATTGCGGGGAGCGCAACAGCGCAATGTACATGCCGGAAGACAGGCGTCCATCCCGGCTGTCCTCACCAAGCTGAATCAACGTGCGCGTAGATTCGTTGCGCCGGCCATTCACCGGTTGACGAATACTGCGCACGAGCTGCGCCGACGCCGGAAGCGATTCGAAGTACATCTCACTCAGCGGAAGATCAGCCGGCGTGTCACCGAGGCGATACAGATCAACGTCGAGGTCGGCGATGTTGATCGAATCCACAGCGACGCGAACCGGGCGACGCGCATCGAACATGGAGACGCCGCCACGCAAGTACGGGCGCATCCAAGGCTCACGCTCCCCAACTGTGAAACTGGACTGCAGACCGGTCTGGGTGCGGTTGCCGTATGGATCCAGGATGCCCGGCTCAACCTGCACGGTATACCGAGTGCTCGGCTGCACGTCGAAGTTCACCGTGAACGTGTGATCGTATTCGTTGTAGTACGTGAAAACGAGTGCAGGCGACATCGGCGGCGTGACGCGCAGATGCGCCATGACCGTGTTTGGATCGATGTCCGTGTTGAAATACAGCCGCAGCGCGGCATCGGGCGGCACATTGGTCGCGCCGTCCGCGGGTTCAATCTTCAACAGCTTCAGCAGCGGCACGGTGCGAAAGGTCCATGCGAACGCCTGCTTCATCGGCCTGCCGCCGGCCAGGCTGGTGACGCCCGGCGCCACGCGCGCCGAGTACGCCGTGTCGAAGTCGAGCCGCTGGGCGGGCGTGAAGGTGAGCTCATTGCCCTGCACGACGATGCGGCCGGCGATCTTCTTCGAGCCGGCCTTCAGCGAAAACGCAGCAATCGCAGTCTTCGGATCGATCGACTGATCGAAGCGGATGACGATCGGCGCATCGATGCGCACGCGCCGTTCGCCGTCTGCGTCCGGGGACGCCGAGATGACCTTCGGCAACACGGTGCTGAACTTCCAGCGAAATTCCGTGCGCAGCGGCGCTCCCTCGACATCGCGCAGATCTTCTGACACGATGCCCGTGAATTCGACGCCGCCGGGCAGCGGCGCAGACGGGCGAAAGACGAGCACACTGGTGTTCAGCCATTCCACAGTGCCCGCGATCGGCGGCTCAAAGCGCAGCGGATTCGGCAATTTTTTTTGTTCGGCCAGCAGCGTCAGCGATACGACCGGGCGATTGAACAGCACCGTAATCGTCGCATCCGGCGCGATGTCCTGGGCGCCAGCCGCGGGGATCGTCTGGCCGACTTCGAGCCAGCCCTGCGTCACGAAGCGCACCTTGAGTGGGGCGTCGAGCTCGCCGCCGTCCGCGGCGCGAGCGCCGGCGCTCAGGGCGGCGACGAATTCAGTCGCGCGAGGCAGATCCTGTGCGGGGGTAAAGCGCAGCGTCCGCACATTCGGCCATGTGACGGCGCCTTTCAGCGCCGGCCGAAAAGAGAGCGACTCTCCCACATTCGGGTCCATGCCGCGATCGAATTCCAGCTCCAGCACACCATCCGGCGCAAGACGTTCGCCCACATCCGGCATGCGGCGAATTAACGCCGGCGGCGGCAGTAGAGCATCTCGATCCATCATTGCGGAAGTGTAGCCGCCGGATGTGCTTCCAGCGACCGCCGTCACCACAGCAAGCCAAATGCAGACAAAGCGGCGAGCGCGAGCCAAAATTCCCTTCGACATCCTATTAACCCCCGGCAACAGTTGCATGATAGCCCCAAGTGATGGGAGATAAGACTAACGGGAGTGCGCAAAGCCCAATTGGTATCCGCGAAACACGCCATCGCCCACCCCCGAAGGGGGCGGGCGATGGCGTGTTTCGCGGGTTTCATCAATTGGATTTTGAGCATTCCCAGACTAACACTGCACCATCTCTTTCCCTTCGGCGAAGCCTTTGGGAAGCCTTTGGGAAGAAATGGTGCAGTTTGATACAGCCAATCTGCATATTCCGTGATCAGCGCTTACGAAAGATCACGTTCAGCAGCAAGCCGATTCCGATCGCCATCAGAGTGAGCGGCCCGATCAGGTTCAGGATCGAGGTGTAGGAACCGGCGATGAGCACACCGATGCCAGCCAGCAGCACAGCAGGAATCAGCGCCCACGGCCGCACTTTTTCAGTCCCACCGGGAGCGAACGAAACGATTAGAAAAGTGACCAACATGCCGAAGAACATCACCGACGCCGTGCCCATAGGGCTGGCAAGGCTGCGTTCGTCGAGCAACGCCACTGCAGCGGTAGTCCATAGCGCGCCCATGGGAATGAGTGCCCACCACATGCTGTGGTTAGCCAGGTAAGACATCCCGAATCCAAGCCCAAGACAGGCGAGAAAGGCCGTGCCGACTGCTGCTTCGTCGAGTGCGAACAACGGCAGCCACAACGGAGCCAGGATCGATGTAGCGATGCCGAGCAAGGCGCCAGCGGGAATGAACGCCCACCACCGGGCGCGATCGCGCATCCAATACAGCACGAACAAAACGGCGGCAACCGCAGCGGACGCCGCCCACAGCCAGTCGCCGATCTGCAGCCAGCCGATCACATCGGCCAGCAAGAGGGCGCCGCCGATCAACAACAACAAACCGACCGCGCTGCGCCAACTCAGTGGATTACGAGACGGTTGAATTGCCATAGTACACCTCCGTCGATACAGCGTACGCGGTAAGACTCCGCGCTGCATCGGGTATGTGGGGGATGCAGCACTGGCTATGCGGCGCACAAGTCTCACCTTCGAAACGAAGGAAACGTACCCGGCTTCTAAGAAGCCGGGTACGTTTCCTGCCGCGGATGCTAAGATTTCGGCGAATTTCACATGTCACGCACATCCCTCACCGCATCAGCACCCTCGACACGCAGCTTGTTCGCGCTGTGGCTGCGCATCGGCGCGACATCGTTCGGCGGCGGATCAGCGACACAGCTGCTGATTCAGCAGCATTTCGTGGAACGGCGACGCTGGCTGACAGCGGAAGAATTCGCGCAGGTGTGGGCGGTGGTGCAGTTCGCGCCGGGGATCAACCTGATCGCCGTGGCCGTGGTCATCGGGAAAATGCTGGGCGGGGCGCGCGGGGCGTTTGCTTCGGCATTCGGCATGCTGCTGCCGGCCGCGGGCATCACGGTGGCGATGACGGCGCTCTACACGCTGGTGCAGGATCAGCCGCGCATCGCAGGAGCGCTGCGCGGCATCACGCCGGCCCTGGTCGGAATGAGCATCCCGTTCACCTGGCGGCTGCTGAAGCCGCCGGCGACGGCGCTGCGCGAACGCGGCCGCGCGCCACTCGTCTTCGGACTAACGATCGTCGCCGCGACGGCGGCGATGACGGCGTTCGGCGTTCCGGTGCTCGCGTCGTATCTTCTGGGCGCGCTGCTGCTCGGGCTGCTCTACGCCCGCGCGTAACCGGCCATCTCAGAACGTATTTATCGACTTCACCCCGAATCTTCATGGACTGGCTGACGTACTTCCTCCTCTTCCTCAAGGCAAGCCTCTTTTCGACCGGCGGGCGCGGGCCCTTCCCGTATCTCTACACAGACCTGATCAGCCGCGGCTGGGCGCGCGAGATGCAGTTCGCCGAAGCCCTCACCGTCGGCGAGATGAGCCCCGGGCCGAGCGGGCTGTGGGTCGTCAGCCTGGGCTACCTGACAGGCGGCTGGACCGGCGCGCTGCTGGCGACGATCGCAGTCACGCTGCCGCCGTTCACCGTCCTGGCTGTCATGCGCATCCACGAACGGCTGAAGCATTTTCGCGCCACGCGCGGAGTTCTGGACGGGCTGGTGCTGGCGATCGTCGGCAGCAGCACGGTGGTGCTGGCGCAGCTTTTTCTATCGAACGGCGTCAGCGTCACGACCATCGCAATCACCATTGCGGTCGCTGCGGCAACCTTTCATGGACGACTGCCCTCGATCGTGCTGCTGTTCGCAGCCGGCGTGGCAGGCGCAGTGCTGCTGTCGTAAGTGGTCAACGGTCTTCCGCCATCGCCGCCACCGCCGCAGCGTGCACGGTTTTGACAGCGACGCCATGCGCGCGGGCGGCGGCACGACAATCTTCGAATTCGGGGGCGACGTTGACGACGCGGTCGCCGAGGCGCGCGACCTTCACACGCAGCGGGCCGAAGCGCGTCGTCACCGAGCGGATCTCGCGCTGCAGCATGCGCCGGGTCACCGGATACGTGCGCACGCCGATGGTGCTGCTCTCGGTGAAGACAATCGTCGTGAGCTCATCGACCGCATCCGACCGCGCGATCACCTGCAAAAGCACGCCCGGGCGCTGCTTCTTCATCTGCACAGGAATCAGCAGCACGTCCAGCGCGCCGGCGGCCAGCAGGCGTTCAAACAGCGCGTCGTACCACTGCGGGTTCATGTCGTCGAGGTTGGCCTCGATGACGACGGCCGCGCCTTCGTGCCAGCCGCCGGCCATCACCGGCGCCGCGTGCTGTTCCGGATGCGGTTCGCGCGGCGCAACCGGCGCTCCCAGCAGAACGCGCAGCACGTTCGGGAAATCACGATCCTTCGTGCCAGCGCCGTAGCCGGTGTGCTCGACGACCATCGTCGGCTGCGGGCCGAATTCCTGCGCCAGCGCTGTGACGATGGCGGCGCCGGTCGGCGTCACCAGTTCACCGCGCGCAGCCGTGCTGTAGGTCGGCGCACCGAGCAGCAGGCGCGCCGTCGCCGGCGCCGGGATCGGATACACGCCGTGCGCCATGCGCACGAAGCCAGAGCCGACGTGCAGCGGCGAGCACACCACACGATCGATGCCGAGCAGCTCGACGCCGATCGCCGCGCTCACGATGTCGACGATCGCGTCGAGCATGCCGACTTCATGAAACTGCGCAGACTCGACTTCTGTGCCGTGCACGTGCGCTTCTGCCTCGGCCAGGCGAGTGAAGATTTTCAGGGCCCGCACCTTGACCGAATCACGCAGCGCGCTGCCGGCGATCAGCGCGCGAATCTCGGCGAACGAACGGCCGTGGGCGTGGGCGTGGGCGTGGGCGTCGGAATCGGCCTGCGGGCCGGCCAGTTCCTGCGGCTGCTCTTTTTCATCGCCATGCTCGCCAAGAAAAACCTGAAAGTGCGACGCGCGCAGGCCGCACTTGTCGACGTACGTATGCGACAGCCGGTAGCCATCGAGCCCGAGCGCGCGCAGTTCGCGCTGCAGATCAGCGAGGGACAAGCCGGCGTCGAGCAGCGCGCCGACGAACATGTCGCCGCTGACGCCGGCAAAGCAATCGAGATAGGCGATGCGAGAGGCAGTCGACGTCATGGTTCAGTGGCCGATCTGAATCTGGTCAAGCGAGAACATCGCCGCCGCCGGTTGCGCCGGCTTCTCATTCATGCTGCCACGGCGATAGCCTGCCAGGTCCATCGCCACGTACGTGAAGCCTGCCTCTTTCTTGAAGCGCGCGGCAACGTCCTCACCCGCCTCCACCAGCCGCGGGATATCGGCGCGATCGACCTCGATGCGCGCGACCTCGCCGTGGTAGCGCACGCGAAACTGGCGGAAGCCGAGCTGCCAGAGCACTTCTTCGGCGGCTTCGACCTGCGCCAGTCGTTCAGGCGTGATCTGCGTACCGTACGGAAAGCGCGAACCCAGACAAGCGAAAGCCGGCTTGTCCCACACCGGCAGACCGACCCGCTGCGCGAGCGCGCGGATATCGGCCTTCGTCATGCCGGCTTCCTTAAGCGGCGCGCGCACACTGTGCTCGCCGGCTGCCACCGCACCCGGACGATGATCGCCCAGGTCATCCTGGTTTTCGCCGTACGCAATCCAGCGGAAGCCCAGCTTCTCGGCCAGCGAGTCGAGGTTCGTGAACAACTCGGTCTTGCAGAAGTAGCAGCGGTTGTTCGGATTCGCAGCATAGCGCGGATCGGCGACTTCGGACGTCTGCACGACCATGTGGCGGATGCCTGCCATCTGCGCCAGCGACTCAGCCTCACGCAATTCGCGGCGCGGCAGCGACGGCGAATCGGCGGTGACCGCGAGCGCTTTTTCGCCCAGCACATCCTGCGCCACCTTCGAAAGCAGCACGCTGTCGACGCCGCCGGACATGCCGATGATCACGTCGCCCATTTCGCGCAGCACTGCGCACAGCTTTTCGTACTTGGCCTCGAGTTCGGGGCTGATCGAATTTTCGCTCATCTTGTTCTCGCCTTTCGCTGCAGCGACCCAGGCTCGGATCAGTCATTTCCATGCAGAACACAGAAAGACCGCCTGGCCCGAGTCGTTATTTACCGACTGTGATTAATTCTGCTCGCCGCGAATCCCGCGCCAAAGCCGTTGTCGATATTTACCACGGATACGCCGGACGCGCAGCTGTTCAGCATACCCAATAACGCGGACAGGCCACCGAACGCCGCGCCGTAGCCGACACTTGTCGGCACCGCGATCACCGGCCCGCGCACCAGCCCGCCGACGACGCTGGGCAGCGCGCCCTCCATGCCGGCCACGACGATGACGACCGACGCAGCCATCAGCTGCTCGGTGTGCGACAGCAGCCGGTGCAGGCCGGCGACGCCGACATCATAGATGCGTTCGACGCGATTGCCCATAATGTCCGCCGTCTCAGCCGCCTCTTCGGCCACCGGCAGGTCCGCAGTGCCGGCGCTGACGATCAGCACGGTGC
This sequence comes from Chloroflexota bacterium, assembly GCA_964201495.1. Taxonomy (GTDB): domain Bacteria; phylum Chloroflexota; class Anaerolineae; order J036; family Brachytrichaceae; genus CANJQH01. Next base: position 12,266 of record CAXNFZ010000013.1, read on the forward strand.
CGCCGACCTTCGGCAGCGGCTGCGGCGCCCAGGAAATCGTGCGGCCAAGTTCGTTGTAGCGCACATCCGGCACGCGTTCGCGCACGAGGGCGAATTGCGCCGGTGACGCGCGCGTGCCGAGCACCGGCCCGGATCCGCTGCAGAGCTGCGCCATGATCGCCGCGACATGCACGTCGGCCTTACCTTCGCACAGCACGACTTCGGCGAACCCGTTGCGCAGCGCACGATGATTGTCGAGCCGCGCGTATCCAAGATCGGTATACGGCAGCGCCCGCAGTTTCTCCAGCGCAGCGGCAACGTCGATGTCGCCCTGCTGCACCTGGAGGAGGAGGTTTTGAATGCTTTCAGTATTCATCGTAAGAGAGAAGAGTGGATAGTGATAGTGGATAGTCGATGGTGATAGTCGATAGTGATCTTAAGGAGTCAATGAGTGCCTTGGGTTTACTACGTCTGCTATCACCATCGACTATCACTATCCACTATCCACTATCTGCATCAGCTCCCGCGCCCGTTCCATGCGCACATTTTTCTCAGCGATCAGCTGTGCCGCAACGGCATCGACCTGCGCGCCGCGCGCGCCGGCGGCGACGGCGATCTGACGCGCATGCAGCGCCATGTGGCCGGATTGAATTCCTTCGAGAGCGAGCGCGCGCACGGCGGCGAAATTCTGCGCCAGCCCGACGCAGGCCATGATTTCGGCCAGTTCGTGCGCATGCGAGACGCCGAGAATGCGCAGCGCCGCCTGAGCGGCAGGATGCACACGCGTGGCGCCGCCGACGATGCCGACGGCCAGCGGAAGCTCGAGAAAACCGGTCAGGTCGCCGGCCGCATTGGCGCGCCACTCGGTCATGGACGAATAGCAGCCGTTGCGCGCGCACCACGCGTGCGCGCCGGCCTCGATCGCGCGCCAGTCCTGGCCGGTGGCGAGAGCGACGGCGTCGATGCCGTTCATGACGCCCTTGTTGTGCGTGGCGGCGCGATAGGGATCGAGCTCGGCGAAGCGGCCTGCTTCGAGGATGCGCGCGACCGCACCCTCTTCCTCGAGGTCGGCCGCGTGGATCGTGCAGCGCGCCCAGGCCGTGCGTCGGTCGCTCAAATTCGAAAGAATGCGCAGGTGCGCGCGGCCGCCGGTGAGCGACTCGAGGCGCGGGGCCAGCGCTTCGCACGCGGTGTTCACGAGGTTGGCGCCCATGGCGTCGCCGCAGTCGTACAACACGTGCACGATCAGCCAGTGCGCGGCATCGGGCGCAGAAAGCACCCGCATCTCGATATCGACGGCGCGCGCGTGGCGGCTGCGCGTCGAGGTATTTTCATGATTGAGCCAGTCGAGCAGCTCCTGCGTCGCGGCGGCCACACTGTTGCGGGCGCGCTCGATGTTCGGCACGTCGAGCAGTTGAACCTGGCCGATCATCAGCGGCGCGCTGCTGCCGGCCGTGAAGCCGCCGGCGTTGCGAGCGAGTTTCGCTGCAAAACCACACGCCGCCACGACGCTCGCCTCCTCGACGACCATTGGAATCGCGTCGATCGCGCGGCCGTTGATGACGAAATTCTGCGCCACTCCCAGCGGCAGCGCGTACGTGCCGATCACGTTTTCGATCATGTGATCGGCCTGCTCGAGCGAAAGCCCGGAATGCAGCGCGGAGATATCGGCGGCCTCCAGACCAAGCGCAGCGGGGCGCTCACCGACGGGATATTCGCGTAGTTTCTTTTTCATGACAAGCGTTCGATTCGAGCAATTACTCAGGTGCAGGTCGATATTTTCTGTAACTACTCAGGCCTAAATCAGTATTTCCCGCGAAACGCGCTATTCCTTCCCCCTTCGGGGGAAGGAATAGCGCGTTTCGCGTTGGAAAAATGGATGGCCTGAGTAGTTACTATTTTCTACGAAACACGTGATGAGATACATCGGCCTGAACAGTTACTGAGCCGAAGAATTCAGCACAGATTCATACACCGCGAGCAATTGTCGCCCGGCGCGTTCCCACGTAAATTCCTTCGCCCGCGCAATGCCGCGCACGATCGCTGCAGCACGCCACAGTTCGTCATCGAGCGCGCGCTGCAGGGCGGCGGCGATGGCGTCGTCATCGCGCGGGTTCACCAGCAGCGCCACGTCGCCGGCCACTTCGGGCAGCGAAGATGCATCCGAGCTGACGACCGGCACGCCGGAGGCCATCGCCTCGAGCAGCGGCAGGCCGAAGCCTTCGTAGAACGACGGGAAGGCGAACACCCGTGCGGCGCGGTACAGCGCCGGCAGATCCTGTTCCGCAGTGAAGCCGGTGAATCGCACGCGCCGTTCCAGCCCGAGCGTGCGCACTTCCGCCAGCACCTCGTCATACAGCCAGCCTTTGCCGCCGCTGATCACCAGATCGAGATCGGTGCGCGCGGCCAGGCGCGCGAACGCGCGCACCAGGCCGAGGTGATTTTTGCGGCGCTGCAGCGTGCCGACCGTGAGCACGAATGGCGCCGAGCCGAGGCCGTACTTCGCGCGCAGCGCAGCGGATTCGTCTACAGCTTCCGCAGAATCGGCGTACGGGCGAAAGCGCGCGTCGACGCCGCTGTGAATCACAGTAATGCGCGACGACGGCACGCCGTACAGCTCGGTCAGGTCGCGCGCGGTAGCGTGTGAATCAGCGACGACGTGCGACGCACGGCGCGCCGAAGCCGGCACAACGCGCTGCAGAAAACGCAGCAGCGTCGGCGCCGCCGAACCGGGATCACGTTCGAACGTGAGGTCGTGCACAGTGAGCACGGTGCGGCGCGCAAACATCGGCGGCAGCAGGAAATCGGTGGCGTGATAGAGATCGGCGCGGCCGGCAAGAAGTTCGGCCGGAAGCGGCAGGCGCGCGCGGTACCAGATGCGATGCAGCCAGCGATCGGTGAGCGGCGTGGAGACGAAGCGAACGCCGGACGGCAGCGGCGGCGGCGCAGAACGCCCCATGCAGAGCAGCGTGTACGCGTGCGGGGCGGGCAGTGCGAGCAGCGCACGCGTCATTTCGCGCGTCAATCGGCCGATGCCGGCGCTCTGCTGCACAGCCGGGGTGTAGTCGATGGTGATGCGAGCCATGCTACAAAGCGCTTTCCATGCCCGCCTCCGAATCGCGGCGTTTCCATTTCACGTTGCGAAACGTCACCAGGCGGTTCACCACGTAATTCCAGATCATGACGATCACCGCGGCGATGCCCTTCGTGAGATTGAGGCCGATGCCCTGATGATGCGAGGCGATGAGCAGGATCGGCAGACCTGCCAGGAACGCATCGATCAGATGATTGAACGAAAAGAAAATCAATTCGTTGATGCCGAGGCCGACGGCGTTGACTGCCAGAAACACCGGCATCTGCCGACGCTTTTTCTCGGCGCGCGATTCGGGGTACACCCACAGGCGGTTCCACACGAAGTTGTTCAGCGCCGCCGCTGCGAACGCGATGCCGATCGCCAGCCATTCCTCCATGCCCCCGAAGTACGTGAGCAGGTTCAGCAAAACGTAATCGACGATCAGGCCGGTAAAGCCAACGATCGCAAATTTTGCAAAGCGCTTGATCTCGATTTTATTGGCGCGAGCGACGCCATAAAGTTTCGTCTGTTTCATGATCGGCGAAAGCGGTCGAACCAGTCGGCGATGCGCTGCAAGCGTGCTGCGCGATGTCCTGGTTCGCCCGAGCGCGAAAGTTCATGGCCCTCGCGCGGATAGCGCACGAATTCGACGGTTTTCTTCATCACCGCCAGCGCCTGAAAAAGTTGTTCGGCCTGTTCTACCGGTACACGATAGTCCAGATCACTGTGCTCGATGAGCAGCGGTGTGTTGATATTCTGCACGTGCGCGACCGGCGACATCTGCCACAGCAGCGGCGCATCTTCCCACGGGCTGACGCCGAGCTCGAAGTCGAAGAACGTCGGGATGTCGGATGTGTTGCGCGCGGACAGCAGGTTGAACACGCCGCGCTGTGCCACAGCCGCGCGGAAGCGATCGGTGTGTGCAACGATCCACGCGGTGAGATAGCCGCCGTAGCTGCCGCCGGTCACCATCATACGCTCGGCATCGATGCAGCCACGCGCCAGCAGCGCATCGACGCCGCGCAGCACATCACGCATCGGGCCGTCGCCCCAGTCCTTCCAGTTGGCAGCCGTGAACGCCTCACCATAACCGTCGGATCCGCGCGGATTGCAAAAGAACACGGCATAGCCACGCGCCGCGAGCACCTGAAATTCAGTGAACAAGCTGGATGTGCCGGGCGACCACTGCGCGTGCGGGCCGCCATGAATCTCCACCACGAGCGGATAGCGCTGCAGTGGATCGAAGCCGGGCGGCGTGAGCAGCCATCCCTGAATCGTGTGTTCGTCAGACGCAAAGACCAGCTCTTCGACGGCACCGAGCGTGAGCTCCGACAGCGCATCCGCGTTCGGCGCGTACAGCACGCGCGTGGAGCCGTTCGCTTCGCGCAGATACAACGCCGCAGGATCGGACGCGGTGTGAACCACGTAGACGACCTGCCCGTCCGGGCCGACGTCGAACGATGAAATTTCGTGCGCGCCGCGCGTCACCTGCTCGGCGCCGAGCGTTGTTTCCTCGTGCAGCACGCCGCCGTCGCTTTGGAAATCGAGCCACTCGCCGACCGTGCGAACTCCACTGCGCTGCATCGCCGTTCGCAAACGACGGCTCAGGCCAAGATCGGCCAGCAGACGACCACGAATCGTCGTCGGAATCTGCGCCGCGCGCAGCTCCTCTTCGAGCGACATGGCCTGCGGCGCGGGGACGCGCCAGAGATTCACCGCACCGTCGGTCTGCAGCAGGAAGTAAACGAACGCACTGTCCGGAGACCACGCGAAATCCAGAACATTGCGATCGAATTCGGCCGTCAAGTCGATCACGATCGAATTGGATCGATCGGCCGCCTTGCTTCCCGGGCCGCTGTCGGCCGGCAGCGCGGCCAGAGTGGCGACGCGATGACCGTAGCGGTCCTCGCGCGTGCGCAGGAAAGCGACCCAGCGCCCATCGGGCGAGACGCGCGGGTCGGAACAACTATGCCCAGCCAAGGTCAGGCGCTGCACTTCGACGTCGCCGGGCGTTTCGGACTGGGCGGGCAGGCGCACGACGTCGTGATAGGCGTACCAGCGCGGATGCCCCGGCTCGCGCGTAAGCGTCGAGAAAATCGAGTGGCCGTCGTGCGACCATGTCAGCGTCGTGAATCCTTCATCGCCGCTGGTGAGGCGCTGCGATTCGGCGCGCGCTACGGCGCCGAGGCGCGCCGGAACGTCACACACGTAAATCTGGCGAAAGCGGTCATCCGTGTAACTGACGCCGGTGCGGTACGGCACGCGCGTGACCGTGCGCGGGTCGAAGCGCCGCTTTTCGTCATGTTCGCGGCGCTCTTTTTCCTGGCGCAGGTCGAACGCCGAGCGCGGTTCGGGTGCGACGACCAGATCCGCGGCATCTTCGGCGCGGCGCTCATCGGCATGCACCAGCGCGGTGAACGCCAGCCGCGCGCCATCGGGCGACCACGCGAAGCCATCGACGCCGACCGAATGCGTCGCCGCAAGCTGCGCTTCACCGCGCATCGGCAGCACGTAAATTGCCGACTTCTCGCCGCGGCTGCTCAGGAAAGCCAGGCGCGATCCATCCAAACTCCACCGCGGCATGCCGTCCTTGCCCGAATTCGTCCACGGGGCGGCCTCAACGTGCGCAGCGAGGTCGAGGCCCCAGACGTTGCGCGCGTACGCGTCCGCCGTGCGATCGACGCTCGAGCGGACGAAAACGACGTGCTTTCCGTTCGGCGAAATGCGCACATCACTCAAATCAACGAGATCGAAGAGAACGGAGGGCGTGATGGTTTTCATGAGGCGAGCCGATGGTAACAGAAAGAGAGCAACCACCCGAGTCCGGGAGTGCGCAAAGCCCAATTGGTATCCGCGAAACACGCCATCGCCCGCCCCCGAAGAGGGCGGGCGATGGCGTGTTTCGCGGGTTTCATCAATTGGATTTTGAGCATTCCCCGAGTCCCGGTCGATATGTGATGTGATGCATCTGCTCAGGCCGGTCGATTGCGATCATTCTGCACGAATCGTGCCGCCGTCCGGCCAGCGCTCCTCGGGAAGATTTCCCTTTGCGACGGCGTGAGCAATCCAGTCGCCGGAGGTGATCGGCGCGCGGTCGCCGTAATGTTTCGGGTTGAACTCGTAGACCCAGCACTCGATCGGAGTACCGTCGGAGAGCATCGCGACGACGCGGTGCCGAAAGTAATAGCTCGCCTCGTAATCGTCGGGGAAAAAGCGTTCGATATCGTCGAGCACAGTGAGGGCGGTGGAATCAACCGTGTAGACCTCGCCGTGGACAATGCCGTCTTCGTCAAGACGCAGGCCGGGGTACGCGCCGAAATCATGAATGACTCCGCGCAGCGTGGCGCGGCCAAGGTCGTGACAATGCGGCAGCAGGCGCGGCATTTCGCGCACGCCTCCCTTGCGCAGCGTGCCGTAGACGAAAATATGATCCTCGCTCATCCGGGGAAGTTTACGTGATTGCGAGTGGAGATCCTGCAGGGGAGAGGGAAGAGGGAAGAGGAGAGAGGGGAGAGAGGAGAGTGCGGAGGACGCGGTTTTTTGGGGAATCGACTGTGATTCGATTGGAACTTCTTCTGCGCCTTTCGCTCACGTGCGCGACGCGTAGATGCGGACGGCGATTGTTTACCAGCGCACACGCATGCGGTGCTCGACCGCCCCTCTCCGCCAAGATTTCGCGCGCTGCATCGAGCCTGACACGGGCGAAACGCAAGCGAAATCGCAGAGGGAGAGGGGTAAGGGGTGAGGTTTTCGCGCCCAAATATTTTCACCCCAAACGGCGGATGCACCCATGCAGGGGAGAGAGGAGGAGAGAAGAGAGGCGTCAGTCGCGCCGGGCCGCGCTGAGTTGTTCGATCAGCAGCGCTCCTGCCATCGTCATCAGCATCAGAATCGTGCTCATCGCCATGGCCTGGCCATAGTTCAGCGCGCCGGGCTGGCCGAGGTAGCGAAAAATCGCCACGGGCACCGTCGGGAATTCAGGACGTGAGAGCAGCAGCGACGCACCAAATTCGCCGAGTGAAATACTGAACGCGAACACTGCGGCGGCGGCAAGCGTCGGCGCAAGAAGAGGCACGTCGACGAAAAAGAAGATGCGCGCGTCCGAGGCCCCTTCGACCGCCGCCGCTTCGCGCAGCGTCGGATCGAGTGTGCGCAGCGCCGGCAGGAGCGTGCGCACGAAGAAGGGCAGCGCAATCATCGTGTGCGCGATGGGCAGCAGCAGCGGTGAGGCGCGCAAATCGAGCGGCGGTCGGTCGAATGCAACGAAAAAGCCAAGACCGAGCGTGACGGCGCTGGTGCCGACGGGCAGCAGCAGCAGCGTTTCGCCAATGCGCGACCACTGCGATCGCCGTTCCAATGCATAGGCCAGCGGCAGACCAAGCGCAGCGGCGCACAGCATCGTCACCACTGCATATGCCAGCGAATTCGTCACCGCCTGCGCCGGCGGCACGAAGAAAAACGAACTCGTGGTGTTGACGCTCAGCACCTTGTAGAAGTGCAGCGGATCATCACCGCCCGCGAGCGAACGCAGCACAAGCGCGCCGAGCGGCGCCGCGATCAACAGCAGCACAATGACGCGCGCGCCGAGCGAAAGCAGGTGATCCGCCGCCGTGCGAGGAGACCGCCGCAGATCGAGCGCGCTCTGCTCCTGCGGCGCGCTGTTCTGCAATCGCTCGACCAGCACGCCGAGCAGAATCGTGACGAACATCTGCAGCAGCGCCAGCGACGTGGCGACGTCGAGGCGCAGCAGCTGCGCCGTCTGCCGATAGATCGCCACCTCGAGCGTGGCGTGCTGAATTCCGCCCAGCATGAGCACCACGCCGAAACTGCCGAAGCAGAAAAGAAAGATCAGCGCGGCGGCGGCGGCAATCGATGGCAGCGCAAGCGGCAGCGTAACCCAGCGAAAGCGCGTCCATGCGTCCGCACCATCGACCAGTGCCGCTTCCTCGATCTGCGGATCGACGCCGGACCACCACGCGCCGACGACGCGCACGACCACGGCGACGTTGTAGAACACGTGCGCAAGAAGAATCGCGCCAAGCGTGCCGGTCATCGTCGGACCGAGCAGCGCCATGAACGCGGCCGCAACGATGACGGCAGGCAGCACGAACGGCGCAGTGGCGAGCGCGCGCCAGAGCGGCTGCGCGGCAAAACGATAGCGCGAAAACACCCACGCCAGCGGCAGGCCGACAAGCAGCGTCGCTGCGGTGGACAGCGCCGCCTGATACGCGCTCCAGCCGAGCACGCGCAGATTGGCTGGGTCGGAGATCACCGTAAGCGGATCGACGCCGCGGCTGAGCAGGCCGGGCGTAAAGCTCACCCACACGATGGCGGCGATGGGGATGACGTAGAAAAGGGAGAAGAAGAGGAGAGAGGGGAGAGAGGGGAGAGAGGGGAGAGGGGAGAGGGAAGAGGTGGGAGGGGAGAGGGGAGGGAAGAAGGGAGAGGGTAGAGGGTCGAGGTGAGAGGGAAGAGGCGAGAGGCGACAAAACAGCGCGCGCAGGCGTGCAAAAAGTGATCGTTGCAGATCAGAAAGTCGCTTCACTCGTTCCTCATCGTTGGCTCTCCCCTTTCTGCCCTCTGCCTTCTATTCTTCAAGCACCACGATCCGCCCTTCGTCTGCAGCGCGGACCTCGCCGACGATCCAGGCGTCTTCGCCCTGCGCGCGCATGGCGGCGACGAATTCCTCGGCGCGCGCGGCGGCGATGGGCAGCAGCAGGCCGCCGCTCGTTTCGGGATCATAAAGCAGCATGCGCTGCCACTCGGGGATTGCCTCGTCGAAGCGCACACGTGCTGCGGCCATTTCCTTGTTGGAGAACGCGCCGCCGGGGAAGATCCAGTCCTGCGCGTACGCGGCGGCGCCGGGAAGCAGCGGCAGATCGCGCATGCGGAAGACGAATTCGACGCCGGCCTGCGACGCCATTTCCAGCGCGTGGCCGAGCAGTCCGAAGCCGGTGATGTCGGTGCCGCCGCGCGGTCGGAACGACGCAGCGATGCGCGCCGCCCCGCGATTCAGGCGCGACATGCTGGCGATGGCGGCGGCGACATGCTCAGGCTGGGCGAGGTCGCGCTTGAGCGCAGTGGTGACGACGCCGGCGCCGAGCGGCTTGGTGAGCACGAGCACATCGCCCGGCTGTGCGCCGCCCTTGGCGGTGACCGCGTCCGGGTGAATGATGCCGATGACGCACAGACCGTACTTCGGCTCCTTGTCCTTGATCGTGTGGCCGCCGATGATCGCAGCGCCGGCTTCGGCGACTTTGTCGGCGCCGCCGCGCAGGATCTCCGAGACGATGTCGGCCGGCAGGTCGTCCGGCAGCGCGGCGATATTGAGCGCGAACAACACTTCGCCGCCCATCGCGTAGACGTCGCTGAGCGCGTTGGCGGCGGCGATGGCGCCGTACGCATATGGGTCGTCGACGACAGGCGTGAAGAAGTCCACCGTGGCGACAATCGCCTGTGAATCGTTCAGGCGATAGACCGCGGCGTCATCCGGTTCGGCGAGCCCGACGAGGACGTTCGGGTGCTGCGCCGCCGGAAAGCGCTGCTGGAGCGGCTGCAACACGGCAGCCAGCATTTCTGCGCTCAGTTTCCCCGCTCACCCGGCGCAGGACGCCAGTGAGGTGAGCTTGATCATGCGAGCAGTGGACATGCAGGGGATTGTACAGAAGGGGAGAGGGGGGGAAGAGGGAAGAGGGAAGAGGGAAGAGGGAAGAGGGAAGAGGGAAGAGGGAATCCCAAGATAAAGTCGTTGCCGACATCTTGTCAATACCCTGCTCGATCCCTATCCCCTATTCCCTATCCCCTCTTACTATCCACTATCACTATCTACTATCCACTATCTACTTCACCACAGGCACGAGCGGGAACCAGAACGCCCGCAGGTACGCCGTGCTCAGCGCATACACGCCCATCGGCCGCAGCGCCACCGTCATCAGCCGCGTCCCCGGGTCGTATTCCTGGCCGCGGACGAGCCACCACGAGCCGGCTGAAGGACGAGGGGAGAGTAGAGAGGGGAGAGGAATCGAGGCAGACCGCTCCTCTTTCCTCTTCCCTCCTTCCTCTTTCCTCTCTGCGCCGCCCACCCACT
>CAXNFZ010000014.1:0-22390 GCA_964201495.1 Chloroflexota bacterium
CGATGGCGTGTTTCGCGGGTTTCATCAATTAGATTTTGAGCACTCCCCAGACCAAGATCGATGGGTCGTGAGCGATAGAATCTCCATCGTGATCGTTAAGCATTTAAACACGCTCGAACTACCGAAGATTTTGGACCGGTTGGCGAAGTATTGCGCGTTTTCGGCGAGTGAAGAGCTGACACGCGAGTTGCAGCCGGCGCACACGCCGTCGGAGGTGCAGCGTCGGCTGGCAGAGACCACGCAGGCGCGTGAGGCGCTGGAGCGGCTGGATTCGCTCAGTATCGGCGGTGCGCACGATGTGCGAGAGTTTGTGCAGCGCGCAGCACATGCTGGTGTGCTGGAGCCGCGGCAGCTGCTCGACATTCGCGACACGCTCAACGCCGGACGCAACCTGCAGCGCACGCTGTCACGTCATGCGGCCATTTATCCGCAGCTGACGGCATTGACTGGATTGATCGAGCCGTGCGGAGAGCTTGTGATGGAGATCAGCCGCTGCATCGACGACGCGGGTGAAGTGCGCGACAGCGCGTCTCCGGAGCTGGCGGCGATCCGGCGTGAGGTGCGCATCGTTCATGAGCGTCTGCTGCAGAAGTTGAATCGCCTGGTGGCGAACAGTGATGTGGCGCAGTATCTGCAGGAGGCGATCGTCACGCAGCGCGGCGGTCGCTACGTGATACCGATCAAAGCTGATTTCAAAGGCCGTGTGCCGGGGTTGATCCATGATCAGAGCTCGAGCGGAATGACGTTGTTCGTCGAACCGCTGGCGACGCTGGAGGACAACAACCGCTGGCGCGAACTTCAGATGGCGGAGGAGCGCGAGGTGCGCCGTGTGCTCGTGGCTGTGTCGACGAGCGTCGGCGCTGAGTCGAATGCCATCGTGCGCTCGGTCGACGCGATTGCTAAATTCGATCTGGCGCTGGCGAAGGCGAAGTATGCGCATGCAACGCGCAGCGTCGCGCCAAAAATCGTGACGCCGCAGAAGGGTGCGGAATACGTGCGGACGATTCAGCTCGTGCAGGCGCGTCACCCGTTGCTGAACCCGGAGACCGTTGTGCCGATCGATGTGGCATTCGACGAACGGACGCGCATCGTGGTGATCACCGGCCCCAACACCGGCGGCAAGACTGTGGCGTTGAAGACGATCGGCTTGTGTGTGGCGATGGCGCAATGCGGAATGCATCTGCCGTGCGAAGAGGCGACGCTCCCGGTATTCGACCGGATCTACGCAGACATCGGCGATGAGCAGTCGATCGAACAGAGTCTGTCGACGTACAGCTCACATCTGACGAACCTGCGCTCATTTCTGGACAAGGTCGATGGGCAGTCGCTGGTGCTGTTGGATGAGCTTGGGGCGGGCACGGACCCGACCGAGGGTGCGGCGGTCGCGCGGGCGATGCTTGAGTATCTTCTGCAAACGCACGCGCTGTGCGTCATAGCGACGCATTATCCGGAACTGAAGGCGTGGGCGTCGCTGACGGACGGAGCGCAGAACGCGAATGTGGCGTTCGACTATGAGACGCTGCGGCCGCTGTATCGACTGAGCATGGGCCTGCCCGGGCGCAGCAACGCATTTGCGATCGCGCATCGCCTGGGAATTCCAGAAGAAATTCTGGACACAGCGCGCAGCTACATGGATACGAACACCGCGCGCGCGGAGGATATGCTGGCGGAGATTGCGCGGCTGCAGGAGCAGTCCGAGCAGTCGCGAGATGCAGCGCGCCGATCGCAGCAGGAAGCAGAGGCTGCGGCTGAGCGCATTCGTGTGCGTCTGAATTCGATCGAGGATGAGCGGCGTGTGCTGCTGCAGGAAGCACGCGAGGCGGCAGCGCGCGAAGTCGAAGTGCTGCGTGGTGAAGTGCGCAAGCTGCGTGCACGTGTGGTGGCGGCAGGCGGATCACTCGACGAAGTCAAGGCAATTGAAAGTGCAGCAGAAGTGGTGCGCGAGATGCAGGAGACGGTGGTGGCTCCGCTGCCGACACGGCCGGTAGATCCACAGCGTAAGCGTCAGATTCAGGTTGGTGATGCGGTGCGTGTGCGCTCACTGAACAGCGACGCCGTGGTGGGTGCTGTGATGGGGGGTGAGGCGGATGTGCAGATCGGTCGCATGCGCATGCGGGTACGCCTGACGGACCTTGAGCGTGTGCGCGTGAAGAAACGCGAAGAAGAACCGGAGCCGGACGAAAAGCCAGTCGTGCAGGAACGTGCGCCGTCGCCGGGAATGGAGCTCGACATTCGCGGACGAATGGTCGAGGACGGCATTGCTGAACTTGAGGACTATCTCGATCGTGCGCAGCGGGCGGGGCTGCCGTTCGTGCGCATCATTCACGGCAAAGGAACTGGTGCGCTGCGACGAGCGGTGCGTGATGCGGTGAAGCGAAATGTTGTGACGTCGTCATTCGAGACTGGGCGTGAAGGTGAGGGTGGAGACGGTGTCACGGTCGTCAAGCTGCACGCATAATTCAGCATTGTCGGCTGCGAGTGCATTCATGTGAACAGACGTGCGAGCAAACTTCAGGGGCTGGATCATCCGCGTAACCTGCTATTTGGGTTCGCATGTGATTTGTGATGACTGCTCAGACCGGTCAATCTCTCATCGCAACACGCTGCTCTTTTTCTCGCAGGGAGAAAGTGCAGCGTATTTTGTGGGAGCATCGACTGAGGTCCGAGTAGTTGCTTTTCGAGCGGATTGTTCGAGCCGATTGTCCCTGATACTTCGAGGGATTCGTGACGACAGACTTCGATTTCATGTTGCTGAGTGGACATGGCAGATTTGGAAGCAAGGGACCCCCTGAGTGAGCGAAAACCGAAACCGGCAAAAGCTGTGACGGGAGATAAGCCGAAGAAAGCCAAGGACAAGGCGGTGGAGAAGAAACCTGCTTTGAAGACGGCGAAAAAATTGGCTGCGACGATCGTCAGCGAGAGCTGGTTCTGGGTCAGCGCGTTGTATAAGCTCGAGCCGATCGGGCGTGCTGTCCTGGCACCGGCGCGCAATCATCAGTGGGAACGGCGAGTCTTCGTGATCCGAGCGCAGCGCGGCGATGAGCGGCGCGTTGCGAAGCGCGTGGCGAAGGACCATGAAACGAAGCATGGCGTGCCCAAGGGGGAGAATGCGATCTGGCGTCTGCAGGAAGTTGAGGCGTATGCCGAATTGTTCGATGAGCAGATTGAAAGCGGCACCGAGGTGTATTGGCAATTTTTCTCGAAGTAGTGCAGGTACGTGCGAGAGCAGGAGTGGCATGGACAACACAGACGGCACGTGTCAGGAAAGACTTCATGCAAATGCGCGGGAGCGCGAACAAGTAGATATATGACCACACAATCGAAGTCGGTGCGGCTGTTGGTGATCCTCGCGATCGTAGCGCTGACATTTTTTATTGCCGAGCGGCTGTGGATGCTCGGGTCCGCGCTGGGGAACACAGTCTCGATGATCGCCGTATCGTGGCTGCTGGGGCTGATCGTGAAGCCGGCGGTCGATGTGCTGCATGGGAAGCTTGCGCCACGATTCATGGTGAGCTGGATTGGGCAGCGCTTTGGTCATGCGACGGAGCGGCGCGTGGCAGATCTGCGGCTGCCGTTCGGGGTGGCTGTGGCGATCGTGTATGTCGTGTTGCTGGTGGCGATTATCGGTGGCTTGACGTACGCCACTGCGTCTATTTTGCCGCAGGCGATCGATCTCGTGCAGCGACTGCCGGAGATTGGCGCCGGGCTGCCGCGTTTGCTGGCGGATGTGTGGAGGAATTTTGCGCCGCGGATCGGACTGGATCCGGAGTCGGTTGCCATCAACGCTGTGAATCAGCTGGTTTCACCGCAGGATTTATCTGCGCGCGCGGCAACAGCGGCTGGCTGGCTGGCGACGCAGGCGGTGAACCTGGCGGCGGTGACCGCGGGTGCGCTTGGGCAGGTATTCATTATTCTGGTGTTGAGCCTGTATGTCGTCGTCGAAGATAAACTGATTGCGGCGCAGTTTCTGGCGTTGTTGCCGAAACACTGGCATCTGCTCGTGCGCAAGATGAGTGTGACGATCGATCGTTCCTTCAAGAGCTACCTGCGTGCGCAGGTCGTTTCGGCGCTGCTGCATGGCGTGTCGGCGGCGATCGTGTTCATGCTGTTCGGGCTGAACTTTGGTGTGGTGGTGGCGTTGTTGTTTGCTGTGTTGTCGGTAGTGCCGCTGGTCGGCATCCCAGCGGCGATTCTGATTGCTGGGGTGGTGACGCTGATCACGGCGCCGCAGGCGGTGCTGCCGGTGGTGGTGATTCTGCTGGTTATTGATCAGATCATCGGTTACGGCGTGGTGCCGAAGCTGATGACCGGTTCGACTGGGTTGCCGAGCCTGATCGCGATGCTGTCGCTGTTCGTCGGAGTGCAGCTGCTCGGATTCTGGGGGCTGGTGTTCAGCGTGCCGATCGTAGGATCGGTGTACAAGATTCTGCTGGATCGAATGGCTGAGCGAGATAAACAAGAAGAGTGAGAGAAGTGAGGCAACGATTCAGAACGGTTCATTTTTCAGCGCGAAAGATGCTGTTTTTCCCGGAGGGGGACAGCGTGTTTCGCGCTGAAAAATCGCTCTGGATCTGAAACGTCCTCTCGTGTGCTTTCAGCCACAGCCAGCCTGTTGCGTCAGTATGGAATGCGATTGACGCCGAGGATTTGCGGTTTGTGGGCAGGGTCGGCTGGATTGAGGACGACCGTGCTGATGGACGCGGGGGCGACGCCGAGGCGCTGGAAGAAATCGAAGGGCATGCCGAGGTAGTGCGCGAGCGCAGCTTTGATCGGGTCGGCGTGCATGACGACGGCGATGATCTGCGGTGTGCGGGTCGGCGAGGCATTCGGTTCGGCGGCGGGAGTTTCGACGTCCGGGTGAGCGAGCGCCAGCGCGTCGATTTGGGAGACGACGCGGCGCTGCATATCGAGCATGGCTTCGCCGTTCGGGAAGGCCGCGGCGCTCGGAGTTTCGACGACGATCTTCCAGAGATCCTTGGATGCCGGGTCTTCGGTGATGTCCCTGATGACGCGGCCGGTGAGTGTGCCGTTATCGATGTCGGCGAGGTTGGGCCGCACGTAAATGGGCAGCACGTGGTGTGCAGCGATGCGCCATGCTGTTTCGATGGCGCGCTCGAGCTGGCTGGAATACACGGCATCGAGGTGCTGGGGAGCGAGGTGCGCGCGCAGCGCATCAGCCTGGCGGCGGCCTTCCTCATTCAAGTGAATGTTCGGTGTGCGGCCGGGCAGTCGGCCGGTTTTCACAAAATCGTTGGTGGCGTGGCGGATCAGGAGAAGTACGGCCATAGAGTGTGAGGATAACCGATGCGCGGTTGTTTTTTGTTGCTCTTTGTCACTTCGTAACTACTCAGGCCATCCATTTTCCAACGCGAAACGCGCTATTCCTTCCCCCGAAGGGGGAAGGAATAGCGCGTTTCGCGGGAAATACTGCTTTAGGCCTGAGTAGTTACGTCACTTCGCAGGCCCAGATCGATTTTTCCCGCAAAACACGCGGTGGGAAATACTGATTTAGGCCTGAGTAGTTACCTCCCCTTTAATTTTGAACGCATCGAAATCGCGCGCGAGGACGGTATTCGGGAAGATCGCGCGGGCTTCTTCTTCCAGATCGCGCTCGCGATGGCGACCGCTGATGTGTGTGAGGATCAGCTGGCCGACGCCGGCGTCGCGAGCCAGGCGCGCTGCCTGACCGGCGCTGAGGTGACCGTGATCACGGGCCATGTCGCCGTCTGTGTCTGAGTAGGTCGCTTCGGTGACGAGTGTGCTTGCCCCGGTGACGACGGGCAGAATGCTTTGGGTGTCGCCGACGTCGCCGGTCATCACCAGCCTGGCGCCGGTGCGCAGTTCGCCGAGGACTTCGTCGGGGTGAATCACGCGGCCATCTGTGAGAGTGATGGGCGTGCCGTGCACCAGCGCTCGGCGTTCCGGCCCGGGCGGCACGCCGAGTGCGGTCGCTTTGTCATTCAGGAATGGTCGCCGCGCCATCTCTTCGAAGACGAAGCCGTAGCAGTCTGGCCCGCGATGACGCACGGGAAAAGCCGACACGCTGAAATCGTCGCCCTCAAGGAACATTCCGGCATACAGCTCGACCATGTCAATGCGCAGCGGGGGCCGGCCGCCGCGAAAGACGATCTGGTAGATCAGGTCCTCGACTTTGTCGAGCGTAGCTTTGCCGCCGTACAGCGTCACACCGCTGATGGTTTCCCATTGGCTGAGCGTGCTCAGGATGCCTCCCAGCCCAAGGATGTGGTCCAGATGGGGGTGGGTGAGCAAAATGTGCTCGAGGCGGCGAAAGCCGAGCCCGCTCGTCAGAAGCTGACGTTGTGTGCCTTCACCGCAGTCCACCATAAAGCGGTGCTCGCCATGTGTGACCAGCGCCGAACTCAGGCCGCGTTTGGGCAGCGGGGTGGAAGCGGCTGTGCCGAGGAAGGTGAGTTCGAACATCCGTGTTTGCCGGCAACTGCTCGGGCGAGCTACTTTCCCATCACAAAACAGGCGATTCCTTAAAACGAGGCGCACGAGGAGAAGCAGAAAGGAACAGCGTGTTTTGTGGGAAAGATCGATCCGGGCCCGAGCAGTTGCATTTGCTGTGATTACACTTTGCGCCGCGGGTCGAGTGCGTCGCGCAGCCCGTCACCGAGCAGGTTGAAGGCCAGCACCGTGATCATGATCGCGATGCCGGGAAAGAACACCAGGTGAGGTGCATTGAACACACTATTGCGTTCTTCGCCGAGCATGAGGCCCCACTCAGGCGTTGGCGGTTCGGCGCCGAGGCCGAGAAACGACAGGCCGGCAGCTTCGAGAATGGCGCCGGCGATGCCGAGCGTTGCGACCACGATCAGCGGAGTGAGCGCGTTCGGCAGGATGCGCGTGAACAGCACGCGCGCGCGCGGCGTGCCGAGCGCATACGATGCAGCAATGTAATCCAGATCCTTCACGCTGATGACGCTGGCGCGGACGACGCGCGCATAGACCGGGATCGACACGATGGCCACCGCCAGCAGCGTGTTGATCAGCCCTTGTCCGAGCACGGTGACGATGGCAATGGCCAGCAGCAGGCTCGGAAATGCTAAGAACACGTCCATGATGCGCATGATGAGATTGTCCAGCCAGCCGCCGGTGTAGCCGGCGACTGCGCCCAGCAGCGTGCCGATGACGACGGCGGCCGAGACTGTGGCGAGTCCGATTTGCAGCGATAGCCGCGAGCCGTGCAGCACGCGCGAGAGCAGGTCGCGGAAATTGCCATCGATGCCCATCAAGTGCTGGCTTTTATTCGGGTCGCAGCCGAAAATGTGTACGCACGGTGCAGAGCGTCGTTTTACATCCGGCACGCGTTTGATCGGGTCGTACGGCGCGATGATGTCGGCCGTCAGCGCAATCAGGATCAGTGTCAGCAGCAAGGCGATGCCGACCTGCGCCGAACGATTGTTGAGCAGGCGCCTTACGGCGCGGCGCGTAGGGGATTCGGCTTGAAACACAGCACGCGGCGTCGCAGCGGGCTGAGGAGCAGAAGAACCGGCAGAAGAACCGGGAGAGGAGATGTTGGATTCGGCCATGGATCAGCTCACGCGGATGCGCGGGTTCAGATAGGCATAGCTCAGGTCGACCAGTAGGTTGACAAGTACGAAAATCATGGCGACCACAACGGTGAACGCCTGCACCACGGGGTAGTCGCGCGCGGTGATGGCGGTGACGATGGCTGTGCCGACGCCGGGCAGGCTGAACACAGTTTCGGTCAGCACCGCACCGGAGAGCAGGCCGCCGATTTGCAGGCCGATCACGGTGACGATGGGCACCAGCGCGTTGCGCAGCGCATGTTTCATAATCACGGTGCTCTGTCGCAGGCCCTTGGCGCGTGCCACACGCACGTAATCCTGTGTGAGCACATCGAGCATGGCGCCGCGCGTCATGCGGGCGATGACGGACATCGAAATGGTGCCGACGGCAAGCGCCGGCAGGATCAGATGCTTCAGGCCGTCGGCGAAGATCGCGAACTTGCCCTGGATCAGCGAGCTCAACAGAACTGAGTTGGAGAGCAGCAGCGTCAGGAAGCGGCGCATGCCGTCTGGTTCGGTGACGCCCCATACCTTGAGCAGAGACGGCAGGTCGCTGCCGGCGGTGATGCGACCGGATGGCGGCAGCTGCAGGAAGGTCCCTTTGAGCGCCAGGGCGAAGATATATGCCAGCATCAGGCCGAGCCAGAAGATCGGCATGGAGACGCCGGTGTTGGCGACGATCATCGCGGTGACGTCAGTAGCGCTGTTTTGGCGCACCGCGGAGATCACTCCGAGCAGGACGCCGGTGGCTGAGGCGAAGATCACCGAGAAGAACGTGAGCTCGATCGTCATTGGCAGGCGTTCTGCGAGCACATCGGTGACCGGGCGGCCAGTTTGGATTGATGTGCCGAAATCGCCCTGCAGCAAATTGCGCATGTAGCGTGTGAACTGCACCGGGATTGAGTCATTCAATCCGAAGCGTTCACGGAAGGCATTGCACTTGGCCTCGGTGGCGCGCTCGCCGAGCATTGCCTTGCATGGATCGCCTGGAATCAGGCGGACGAGGGTGAACGTAACGAGGAGGATGCCAATCAGCACTGGCAGAAGCAGGACGAATCGGCGGGTGACGAACTGTGCCATGGCGTTGTGTGGACAGAAGTATATCCGGGGGAAAGCAAACAGCCGCACTCGCAAGAGTGCGGCTGTTGTCGATTGTCCGTGGTTTGTCGGCAGTAATCCCGCCGACGACCGTCGGTCGTCGACTTACGGCGCCGGCGGCGCGTTCAGGAACGGGCCAAAGTAGGCCGTCCAGTATTCGTAGCTGCCGGTGCGGCCCTTGTGGGCCGGGTTCTTGGCATCCCACATCGCGCCGAACGAGGCGACGACGTCGGCGGCCTCGAAGGTGGCGCCGTTGTGGAACTTGACGCCCGGGCGGAGCTTGAAGGTCCACTCGGTCAGCTCAGCGTTGGATTCGAAGCTCTCGGCCAGCGCGGGTTCGACGTCACCGGTGCCGGTCTTGAAGGCCAGCAGGCCGTCGAAGATCTGCGCGGTGGCGTTGAAGGTCTCGCCGTCGCTTTCGTCGGCCGGGTAGAGGCTGATCGGCTCAGCGTTCTGCACGTAGGTGAGCGCGTCCATTTCGCTCTTGATGAGGGAGAACTTGACGGCGCTGACCGGGTTGGCATGCGCGCCCTCGGCCGAGGCCTTGAATGCGAGGGCCGAACCGCCGTGGGCGACGGGGATCATCGGCACGGTGTCCTTGAGCAGCTGGTTGACCTTGTCGTAGGCCGCCTGGCGCTTGGCCACGTCCGACGTCGATGCCGCTTCCTTGAGCAGGGCGACGATCTCGTCATTCGGCTTGCCGTACTGCTGGTTCAGGGGGCCGAAGTGGTAGTCGAGGAAGTTGGTCGCATCCGGGTAGTCTGCGCCCCAGCCGAGGAGGTAGAACGCTTCCTTGCCGGCGGTGACGCTGTCGAGGAACGCGCCCGACTCCTTCACTTCGATCTTGACTTCGACGCCGATTTCCTTCAGCTGCGCCTGGATTTCCTGCGCAACAGTGCTGGGGGAGGGCAGGTAGCCGCGCACGACGTCACGATACGAGATCGTGATTTCGAGGTTTTCCTTGCCAGCTTCCTTGAGCAGTTCCCTGGCCTTCTCCGGGTCGTACTCGTGCCACTTCACGTCCGGCGAGGCGCCGACGGCGAAGCTGTCCGGCACGAAGCTGCCGGCGACGGTCGAGCCGCGCGGGTAGAAGTCCGTCACGATGCGCTCGCGGTTGATGCCATAGGAAAGGGCCAGGCGGACCTTCGGATCATCAAACGGGGCGATCGTGTTGTTGAAGCCAATGTACATGATGTTGGCGGCCGGCACTTCGACGAGCTTGAGAGCGGAATCGCCCTCGACCTTCTCGAAGTCCTCGGGGCCGACGTTGGCGATGCCGTCCGTGTTGCCGGACTGCAGCTCGAGCAGGCGCTGAGCAGCTTCCTTCGACCAGCGCAGCACGAACGTCGGGGTCTGGGCCTTGGCGCCGAAGTAATCGGGGTTGGCCTCGAACGTCACGCTTTCGCCGCGCTTCCATTCCTTCAGCTTGTACGCGCCCGTTCCGTTCGGGGCTTCGCTGATCTTGACCGAGTCGCCGCCCGTGGTCTCGAGATCCTTCGAGTCGAGGACGCTGAACGGATCACCGGCCAGCTTGTACGGGAACGCCGGGTCAGGCGTGCACAGCGTGAACTTGACGGTCATCTCGTCGACGGCCTCGATGGACTTCATCGAGCCGCCGTAGGTGCAGTCCGGAGCGGCGATGCCGTTGGCTTCGGTCGGGGCCGGAGCTTCGGTGGCAGACGGGGCTTCGGTAGCAGCCGGGGCTTCGGTAGCGGCCGGGGCTTCGGTGGCGGCCGGGGCTTCGGTGGCGGCCGGAGCTTCGGTCGGGGCTGGAGCAGCAGTGGGAGCCGCCGGCGCGCCGCATGCGCTCAGCAGGATCGCCGCCGCCGCCGTCATGCCGAGAATGGCAGACAAACGATTCTTCGGGGTCATACTTCTCTTCTCCTTAACAAACATCGACCCGCAGCCGGGTCGTCACTTGACAGCAATGCGGTGGGACTGGGTCTCTTCCGGCTGTCCGCGGATAGACCGCGTTATTATAGACCCCTGCTATGGCTGTCGTCTGGATCCCCCCGTTGTTGAGGAATTTAACAGGAGGCATGGTGCAAGTGGTCGTCGAAGCATCCACGGTGCGCGATGCCGTGGCGCAGCTCGAGGTGCGCTTTCCGGGTATCCGCGAGCGACTGGTTCAGGACGATCGCCTGCGCCCGAGCATCGCGCTGGTGGTCGACGGCGAAAACAGCAAGCGTGGGCTGAAGCATGAACTGACGACGCAGAGTGAAGTGCATTTCGTGCCTGCGTTGAGCGGCGGCTGAGGCCGCCGTCAGTTTATCGGCTATCGGGGCTGTGGCGCATGAGCCCGCGGACCACGGAAAAAAATCGACATGCTGCACGACGAATCGCCAACATCTGCCGAACCCCCTGTGCTGACGCGCCGTGAGCGTTTACGGCAGATCGTGCCGCTGGCGGCTGCGCTGGTGATCACCGTCGTCACGCTCGCGCTCGGGGTGTATTTTCATGAGGCGTTGCTCGGTCTCGGGCGATTCGGGCTGGTCGGCATATTCATCATCAACCTGGTGAACAACGCGACCGTGATTCTGCCTGCGCCGTTCGGCATCGCGCTGACCTGCCTGTTCGCCGATGTAGCACATCCGATCGCCGTCGGTCTGGCCGGTGGTCTGGGTTCGGCGCTCGGCGAATACACCGGTTATATGGCCGGCGTGGGTGGCAATGCTGTGCTGCCGCATGGGCGCATCTATCGAATCCTGCGCTATTACATGCGCCGTGCCGGGCCGACCGTTATCTTCGTGCTCGCGCTTGTGCCGAATCCACTGTTTGATATCGGTGGCTTGCTGGCCGGCGCTCTGCGCATGCCGCCGCGCGTGTTTTTGCTGGCGACCATCGCCGGCAAAATTCTGCGGTATCTGCTGATCGCCTACGGCTGCGCCGGCAGCCTGCCGTTTCTCTTCCCCTGGATGAAGACGAACTAAGCGCCCGTTTGGGGCAAATGCATTTCTCACGCGAAGCTGCAAAGAATGCGAAGAGGTCTGAATTCCTTCGCCGAAGAATCTTCCTCACGCGAAGGCGTGGAAAGCCATAAAAATCTTATTCCTTTGCGTTCTTCGCGCTTTCGCGTGAGGAAAATCAGCTGTCGAAACTCACCCTTACCTGCGAATGTCGCCCCTGTGTATCGGGAAAGGTGGTGATTCGCTACAATTCAAGATCTATGAAGAATGTCCTGGTTACCGGCGCCGCCGGCTTCATCGGTTCGAATTTTGTCCGCTATGCACTCGAGAAACATACAGACTGGAACGTCGTCGTCTACGACAAGCTGACGTACGCCGGCAATCTGGACAATCTGAAGGACGTCGCCGAACGCTTCGGCGGCCGCTATCACTTCGTGCAGGGCGACATCGCCGATCGCGAAATGTCGTTTGCGGTGGTCAAGGAAAACGCGATCGATCTGATCGTAAATTTTGCCGCGGATTCGCATGTCGATCGCTCGCTGACCGAGCCGGGCAGCTTCATCATGACCGATGTGTACGGCACGTACGTGCTGCTCGAGGCTGCGCGCGAGTTCGGCGTCGAGCGTTTTCACCAGATCAGCACCGACGAAGTCTATGGCGACATCGATGCGCCCGGCCGCAGCACGGAAGAAGACAAGCTGCACGGCAGCAGCCCATATTCGGCCAGCAAGGCCGGTGGCGATCTGATGTGCCTCGCCTATGCCCGCTCATTCAAGGTTCCTGTGACGATCACGCGCGGCACCAACAATATCGGCCCGTATCAGTATCCTGAGAAAGTCGTCCCGGTGTGGGTGACCAACGCCATCGACGGGCTGCCGCTGCCGATGTATGGTGACGGGCGCCAGATGCGTGACTATCAGTACGTGCTCGATCACTGCGAAGGTATCGATATTGTGATCGAAAAGGGCGAACTCGGTGAGGTCTACAACGTCGGCAGTGGAGTCGAGACGCGCAACATCGACCTGGCGCATTCAATTCTCGACCTGCTCGGCAAGCCCTATTCGTTGATTCAACCGATCACCGACCGCCCGGGTCACGATCGGCGCTACGCGGTGGACAACAGCAAAGTGCGCGCCCTTGGCTGGCATCCCGGCAATTCCTTCGCGCAGTCGATCGAAAAGACCGTGCGCTGGTACCTCGACAACGAGTCGTGGTGGCGCAAGATCAAGTCCGGCGAGTACCTGGCGTACTACAGGAAGCAGTATGAAGGGCGAGAGGTGAAGTAGAGCAAGTGGATAGTGATAGTGATAGTAGATGGTGAACTATCACTATCTACTATCTGGGAGTGCGCAAAGCCCAATTGGTATCCGCGAAACACGCCATCGCCCGCCCCCTTCGGGGGCGGGCGATGGCGTGTTTCGCGGGTTTCATCAATTAGATTTTGAGCACTCCCTACTATCTACTATCTACTATCACTATCCACTCTTCACCCCACCTTATAGCTCGTTCCCTTCGGTCCGTCTTCGAGCACGACGCCGATTTTGGCGAGCTGATTGCGAATTTCGTCTGCCTGGGTGAAATTGCGCGTCTTGCGGGCTTCGAGCCGCATGCTGATGAGCATTTCGATCAGCGACGCTTCGCGTTGCGCGTTTCCGCTGGCGGCCGTTGCAGTTGAATCGCGCGCGATGACGCCAAGCACGTCGCCGCCCAGCTCCTTGTAAATCGACGAGACCTGCTCGAGCACTTCGCGCGAGGCGATTTGCTTGTCCAGCCAGCGGTTCACGTCGGTTCCCAGATCGAACAGCACCGACATCGCCAGCGGCGTATTGAAGTCGTCGTTCATGGCGCTGGCGAATTGCATGCGGGCCTGGTCGAGTCGCTCGATCAGGTTGTTCGTCAATTCCGGCGTGACTTCGCTGCTCAGGTCGATCTGCGGGGCGCGCAGCGCGTCGCGCACGCGGCGCACCACCGTGTTCATGCGGTCCCAGCCGCGGCTGGCGGCGTCGAGCGCGGTGGCGCTGTAGTCGGCCGGCGAGCGGTACAGACCCTGCAGGATGAACATGCGCAGCGCTTCGGCGCGATATTCCTTCAGCGCGTCCTTGACCGTGCGGAAATTGCCGAGGCTCTTGCTCATCTTGACGCCTTCGACGTTCAGGCTGCCGGTCAGCATCCAGTAATTCGCAAACGGCTGCTGATTGGCGGCTTCGCTCTGCGCGATCTCGCACTCATTGTGCGGGAAAATATTGTCCACGCCACCGCCGTGGATATCGAAATTGGCGCCGAGGTATTTCACACTCATCGCAGAGCACTCGATGTGCCAGCCGGGATAGCCGATGGACCACGGCGACTTCCATTTCAGCAGGTGATTCTCCGGCGCCTTGACCCACAGCGCGAAATCCTGCGGATGGCGCTTGTCGTCGCGCACTGCGATGCGCTTGCCTGATTCCATTTCCTCGACGCGCCGACCGCTCAGCTTGCCGTATTCGGTGAACGACTCGACGCTGAAATAGACGGAGCCGTTCGACTCGTACGCGAAGCCGCCGGCGATCAGCTTCTCGATCATGTCGATCTGCTCTGGCACGTGCGCGCTCGCGCGCGGCGAAATGTCCGGCCGCGCCACACCAAGCGAGTCCATGTCTTCGAAATACGAGCGCATGTAGCGCTCGACGATTTCCATCGGCTCAACTTTTTCGCGCCGTGCGCCCTTGAGAATGCGATCCTCGCCGTCGTCGAGCAGGTGGCCGACATCGGTGATGTTCTGCACATAGCGCACGCGATAGCCGCTGTAGCGCAGCCAGCGCACGACTACATCGAACGACACGTACGTCTTGGCGTGGCCGAGGTGCGCATGGTCGTACACCGTCGGGCCGCACACGTACATCGTGACGAACCCTTCCTGAATCGGCTTGAAGGTTTGTTTTTCGCGAAGAAGGACGTTGTAGATTTGTTGGGACATGTAAGATTTTGCGTAGCGATGCGCGCTCTGTCCGTCGATTTCCTGTGTCGGCTGTCCGCCGTGGGCGGCGACCGGAGGTCGATTCTATGCGGCAGCGTTGTTACGGTTTGGCGAAAATCAGGCGGCCGGCCGCAGTCTGCAGCACCTTCGTGACGGTGACCGGGATGACGCGGTTCAGATGGTTGCGCCCATCTTCGACCACGACCATCGTGCCGTCGTCGAGATAGCCCACGCCCTGACCTGCTTCTCTGCCTTCCTGAATGATTTCGATGTCAAGCATTTCGCCGGGAATCAGCACCGATTTGACGGCATTTGCCAGCTCATTGATGTTCATGACCGACACACCCTGCAGCGAGGCAACCTTGTTCAGATTGTAATCATTGGTCATGATCGGGCACTGCCAGCGCTTGGCAAGCAGCACCAGCTTTTCGTCGACGTGGGTCGACTCTTTGGGGTCGTCGTCAACGATTTTGGTGTGTGCCTCGTGCTCTTTCTGCAAACGGCGCAGCACCTCGAGGCCGCGGCGTCCGCGCACGCGGCGCAGGCTGTCGGCCGAATCGGCGACGTATTGCAGTTCGTTCAGCACGAAACGCGGCACGATCATGTCGCCGCGCACGAACCCGGCTGCGGCGATGTCGGCGATGCGGCCGTCGATGATGACGCTGGTGTCGAGCAGCAGTGGTTCATGCTGTCCAGAAAGATCCCCAGGTTTTGATTCTGGCAGCCGAATGTTGAAAATCCGAAAAAGCTCGCGGTAGCGCAGCCCCATCACACCGAGACCGAGTGATGCGAAGGCGATGGCTGCCAGGAACGGCAGCACAGGACCGAACGGCTCCGGAAGGCGCGCCAGTGGAAATGCCAGCAGCGCCGCCAGCAGCAACCCACCAGCCAGCCCGATGAAGTTGGCAATAATCTGCACTGCGCTGATGTGGCTGATGCGCTCGTAGAGTGCGATCATCCATCGCCCTGCCAGTGGCGGCAGCGTCACTGCGCCGATGATCGCAAAAACGACCAGCAGCAACGCGTGCGCGAACAATTGATTGTCCAACGGCATCGGCAGCTGATCGTATGGAAATAGATCCGCCAGCGACCAGCCGATCAATCCCAGAACGACTGCGCCGCTGATTCTGAGCCCGACTTGAATCGATGAATTCGTTTTCACGGTTCGTGGATGACGAAAACATCCGCTTGATCCCTTCGGAGCTCGGAAAATTTGCGAACCGTGTGATCCGTATTGTCCGAGCAGGGCTGAGCGTCTGCTTCGCGGCGATGATGCTAGCACACAATGCACAGCTACAATTGAGCGTATGTCCGGTCAGCAGATCGACTTGAACCCCGTATCCCGCATTACTGTAAATGCCATCGGCCAGCCTGGCCAGCGCACCTTCTACCTGCAGGGGCGCAAAGGCGCACAGCTGGTTACCTTGATCTGTGAGAAGGAAACTGCGCGGGCGCTTGCCGAAGCGCTGGTGCACCTGCTCGAGGAGATCAAAACGAAGTATCCGCAGGGCGCTCGTTATATGAAGCAGGTGAGCAACATGGACCTCGAGGAGCCGATCGCTCCGGAGTTCCGCGTGGGCCAGATGAGCCTCGAATTCGACGAGAGCAAGGATCACGTGGTCGTCATCTGTCGGGAAATGCTGGCCGATGACATCGACGATGCCGAGGCGGCGACGGTGCGGTTTCACTGCACGCGCACGCAGGTCGATGCCCTCGCTGAACATACGCTCGAAGTGGTCTCGAAGGGCCGCCCGGTCTGCCAGCTGTGTGGCAAGCCGATGGATGCCGAAGGTAACGTGCTGGGCTTCTGCCCACGCCGCAACGGTCACGCCGACGAACTGGTATTTGCCTGAGCTATGCCCGAATCACTGCAGATCGACCGCGTCCTGCGGACGCTCACGCAGGGTGAAATGGAACTGATCGGCCTGATGCCGTACGGTTCGAATTACACCTTTCTGGTGCGCATCGCGGAAGATGTCGCTGATTCCCGGCTGCAAGATCCGCCCTTGCCTGAAGACGAGGCCGGTCCGCTCGCCGTGTACAAGCCGCGGCGCGGTGAAGCGCCGCTGTGGGACTTTCCCAGCGGCACGCTGTGCATGCGCGAGTACGCTGCCTGGCTCGTGAGTGAGGCGCTCGGCTGGCGCGTCGTGCCGCCGACGGTGCTGCGCGACGGCGAACATGGTTTTGGATCGGTGCAGCTCTATGTCGAACACGACGACGAGCAGCATTTCTTTACGTTTCGTGATGATGAAGCCTGTCACGATCAGCTGCGGCGCATCTGTGTATTCGACCTGATCACGAATAACGCCGACCGCAAAAGTGGCCATTGCCTGCGCGACATCGATGGGCACATATGGGCCATCGACCACGGCATTTGCTTTGCTGCAGAACACAAACTGCGCACCGTGATCTGGGACTTTGCCTTGCAGCGCATCCCCGACGATATGCTTGCCGCGGTGAAGTCGTTGCGTGATCGTCTGGCGTCCGACGAGTGGATTGGCCGCGCACTGCGACAATTGCTCGACGAAGACGAAATCCGGGGGTTTACGCGGCGGATCGACGGCGTGCTCAAGCTGAAGACGTTTCCCAGCCCCAGCCGATCTGAACGCAGTATTCCCTGGCCTCCAGTCTAGGAAATATGACACCGCCTCGTGGGCGCATCAATCTCTATTTGCTTGCTGCAGTGGCAGGCCTTGCTCTGCTGGTGCTTGCAGCAGTGGCCGTGGTTCTCGCGCGCGTCGCCGCTCCGGCTGCGCAGCGCCTGCGCGAGCAGACCACTGCTGTGGCGGGCACCGCTGCACCGCCTATTTCGCTGTCAGATCTCGGTGGCTGGCGCGGCGTCGAGCGGGTCACGATTCTTGTGCTGGGTATCGACCAGCGTCCGGGCGAAGACCCGGGCTCGACGCGCACCGATACGATGATCCTGTTCACCGTGGATCCGAAGAACAAGACCGCGGGCATGCTCGGTATTCCGCGCGATCTCTATGTCCCGCTGCCGGACCGCGGCCAGGGACGTATCAATACCGCGCACGTTTACGGTGGTCCGCAGTACGCCATGCGCGCGGTCGAGCTCAATCTCGGGCTTCCGGTGCATCATTACGTGCGCGTCAATTTTGATGCGGTTGTGACGCTGATTGACCTCGTCGGCGGCATCGTGATCGACAACCCCAGCGACATAGATGACCAGCTGTATCCGGATGAGAACTATGGGTATGCGCCGTTCAAACTTGCCGCCGGGGTGCACACACTTGATGGCCGGACCGCGCTCAAATATGCGCGCACGCGCCACGGAGACAGTGATTTTTATCGCATCCGTCGGCAGCAGCAGGTGATTCTTGCGCTGCGCGAAAAATTCCTGAGCAGCGATGCGATGACGAAGCTGTTGCCGAATGCGCCCGGGATTCTGCAGGCGCTGCGCGACGCAGTGGTTACGGATTTGAGCGACGCCGAGCTGGTGCAGCTGGCGCTGCTCGTGCGCGATATTCCCACGGACCGCATCGCACGCCTGGCGATCGACGAAAAATCCGTGCAGCCGTGGACTACGCCGAGCGGCGGCAGCGTGGTGATTCCTGTGCGTGAGCGGCTGCGTGAGCTGCGCGAGCAGCTGCTGAATCCGGTGGCGTCAGCCGGTGAAGATGCAGCCGGAACAGTGGCTGTCTACAACGGCACACAGACGGGCGGGCTGGCCGCTGCGGCGCGCACGGCGCTTGAGCAGCGCGGGTATCGCGTCACGGCGATCGGCGATGCAGTGGAATCGACGGCGAACACGCGCGTGCTGCTGCGCGGCACAAAACGCGCGCTGGCGGAGCAGCTCGCTCGTGATGTCGGGCTGACCGGTGTGGCTGTGGTCGTATCGCCCAGTGCGCCGGGTGATGCCGATGTGGTGCTGATCCTCGGTGAGGACTACGTTCCGAACGCGCCGAAAAACTGAGCGCCGGCAACAATGCATTTCTCACGCGAAGCCGCGAAGAACGCGAAGAATGCAAAGACGTGTCCATTCTGTTGCAGAGGAATCGTCCTCAAGTGAAGGCGTGGAAAGCGATCACAAGCTTTTTCCTTCGTGTTCTTCGCGGCTTCACGTGAGAAAAATCTGCTGCCGAAATCTGCTTCGCACTGCGGATGCACCCACGAACGGCGTGTTTCTTTTGATGGGTAACTACTCAGGCGGGCCAGTTGTCCAGCGGGAAATACTGATTTGGGCCTGAGTAGTTGCTTTGATGGCGAATCGACTCGCCTGAGTCGTTACGCTTTTTTTACGTCCAACGTTCGCAGCACCACGTCCTTGCCGCCCAGCCCGTATTTGTAGCTCTCGTTGCCCTGCAGAAAATCGAACAGACGGCGCTTCTCGCCGATGGCGCGCTCGATCAGCTTTGCGATCAGCACCTGTCCCGGGCTGATGTGCGAATACTTGAGTGGATCGAGGCCCGAGTTGTAGACGAGCACGTTGTTGCCGTAGATAAAATTCAGGTATGCCGCGGCGCGGGTGCGCGGCTCCTCGTCGCCGACCTCGAGGAACGCCAGCTGCAGCCAGCCGGCCTGTTGCATCACAGCGGCCATCTTTTGGAAGAACAATTCCATCTCTGGCGTCATGAATGTGGACTTGGAGACCATCGATGCTTTCATGAGCGTGAGGAAATCGCGGACATCGCTTTCGAGCGTGCGCGGATCGTCGGCGACGACGACGCGCGATTCTTCGGCGGCGCGGCGCAGCTTGCGCTGGAGTTCGCGGCGTTCTTTGCCATCGAGCATGGCGAGATAGGCGTCGAATGTGTCGGGCAGCTCGATGATCGGGCATACGTCTTCGACCGGAGTTTCGACTTGCCATCCCTGCGTGCGCAGCACGTCTGCAAGGACGCCAAACGTCGATGACGACTCGATGATGTTGGTCAGGCTGAGCGACTGCCACGCCGGCGCGTCAGGGCCGGCCAGCCAATCACGGAGCGCGCCGTGCGCAGCCGTTTCGTGGCCGGGTGCGACAAGCACATCGAGGTAGTCCGATATCTCCTTGTATGCGGCGAATCCGAGCACGCCTTCATGCAAAGCAAGCGGTGCCAGAGCGATCAGCGCACCTGCATCATCGTGCACTGTCACGATCTGCAGTTCTCCGCGGCCGAATTCCTGCCACGTCAGCTGCTGCCATTCGGGCGTGTAGAAAAGCGAATCGAACGTGAGCTGCTGCTGGAGCGCGCGCCATTCCGGCGCGAGGCGTTCGAATGAGTCTGCCTGGGTGTGGACGCGGATGTGCATACGGTGTGGATTATCGGACAGAGGGAGCCGGCTGCTGAGCCCGGTCGGCACGAAAAGTGCTGAACCGGGGCTGCGAGGAAGGCTGTGCCGTCACGCTTGTGCATCGTCAGCGTTTTCGTTGACCTGCCAGACGCGGTCCGGTGCCACCAGTTTATCGATGTAGAGCACACCGTCGAGATGATCGAGTTCGTGCTGGATCGCGCGCCCGAGAATTTCGGATGCTTCGAAACGCAGGCGATTGCCGCGGCGGTCGAGGGCTTTCACTGTGATGGTGAAGGGGCGTTCGACGTCGCCGCGCCAGCCGGGAATCGACAGGCAACCTTCGGCATGTTCCCACATATCGTCTGATTTGCGCACGATCTCTGGGTTGATGAGCGTGTACAGCGTGGACTTTTCCTGGCCGTTGTCGTCGAGCTCGTCGATCTCGATGATGGCGATGCGCTGTGACACGCCGATCTGCGGCGCAGCCAGACCGAGGCCGTTGGCCTTGTGCATCGTATCGATCATGTCATCGATGAGTTTCTGCGTGTCGCTGGTGATCTTCTCGACTTTGGCTGCCTTCTTGCGCAGCACTGGATCACCGATTTTTCGGATGGGTCGAATCATGATTGTGTTTTGGTGTAACTACTCAGGCCATCTATTTTCCAACGCGAAACGCGCTATTCCTTCCCCCTTCGGGGAAGGAATAGCGCGTTTCGCGGGAAATACTGATTTAGGCCTGAGTGGTTGCGTTCTTGGTTCTTCTCGATAAAAGTCTGTGCGCAGAAGTGCTACGCCCGTCCCTGTCTGTTTTGTGACGAGGGGGGTGGAGATGCAGTGGACTGCGTCGTTGTAATTTGGTCGTATGCGGTGAGCCATTCGGTAATTTCGCGCCGGCGGGCGGTCTGCTGAGATTGCTGCTGGCTGCGCTGGAATTCCTCGAGCCGGTCGACGATCTCGCGCTGTACGCGGCGTGGATTCCAGACGCGTTCGAAGATGAGCTCGCCGTCTGCACCGCCGGTGCGGATGACGACGTCGCCCATGTTGAACAGATTGTCCAGGATTCCGCGCGTCTGGTAAGCGACGTTCTGAATTCCGTTCATGCCGGCAGTTTTCTGCTGCGTTCCAGCGAATCCGAACGGCGAGCGATCATAATCGATCACTCGGTCGGTAGTCACGATATAGACGTCGTTGCGCCAGTCTTCGTAGCGCCAGATCAGCCAGCCAAGCAGGCCGAGCGACAGCGCGATCCCGGCGAGCTGCGGCAGATGATCCTGCAGAAATGCCGGCGTTTGCAAGCTGAGCTGTGGCACGATGATTTGCAGAGCCACCGACAGCAGGAATGTAAGCATTGGCACGCCGGTGGTACGGATGAGCAACAGCCAGTGCTTGTGATAAATGATGTCTGTGCCGCGGAGTTCGCGCATCGGTGGAATTAACCAGCGGTAGATCTGCTGTGCTCGCGAAGGTTGTTGCTGCTGGCGCGGTGTGTCCGCTTGCGGTTCGTTTTCGTCGTTTTGTCCGGCATCGTGTGCGGCATCGTGTGCGGCATCGTGTGCGGCATTGTTCGGCGTCAATGCCTTGCGCAGCGCCTGCTGCATCTGTGCTTTTTCGAGTGCCTGCCGTCGTTCGTGCAGGCGACTGGTATGTCCGAGCACGAGTCGCGCTACATTTTCCGGATGGCGCACCCAGCGAAAAACCACATTTGCGCGCGCACCCTGTGCTTCGATCGTCACATCGCCGAGATCGAGCAGGGTGCTGAAAAACGTGGGGCGGCGAACCTGCACGTTCTGAACTTTTTCGAGCGGACATTCGTCCTGCTGATCGACCAGCAGGAGTACGCGCTCGCGGTGAATTACGCGCTGGTCGGAGATGATGTAATCGTCGTTGCGCCAGTCGATGTAATTCCAGGCAGCGATGGCGAAGCCGGCGATGAGCATGACGATGCGCGTGATCATCGCTGGTGTTGATGCGAGCAGATCCGGCGCGTTCGGCAGCACCGCAATGACTGCTGCGATGAGCGCTGCGGCGATCAGCAGCCACGCCAGCCATGCATCGGCAAAGAACATCAGCTGGTCGCGACGGCCGCGCCACAGAAGTCGTTCGCCGTCGCGCTGGTTGTCGAATTCGGAGCTGAGCGTGACGATTTCGCCCTCGCTCACTTCCGGATCGCGATTGCTCCAGTTCAGGCGCGTGTCCATGTCACTCATTTTCAGGACGAGCGCATGAAAATGCTGTGCCGGGATGATCCATGCTTCGACGTTGTCGACTGCTTCAGCCGTCCATTCTGCGCCGCTGCTGCCACCGAGAAATGCTGATTCGTTCAGCAGATCGCCCGGCAGGTGAAATCGGACAACTGGTCGGCTTTTCTCGCGCGGCATTTTGTAGGCGCGGACGCGGCCACGGCGCAGCATGTACAAATCGGCATCATCACTTTTTTCTTCAATGAAAGTTGTCCCGGCTGGTGCGTGGCGAATTTCGACCAGTCCGATCACGCGCTGGAACTCCTCGGGGAACAGCTCGGAAAACAACGGCGATGCGCGCAACATGCTCAGCATCTGCTGCGGTGTGAGCGCATGATTCATTAAGACGGTTTTCGGTGCGTCTTTCATACTAATGCGACATTATCACCGTTGGATGGCTTGGGAGTG
>CAXNFZ010000015.1:0-22121 GCA_964201495.1 Chloroflexota bacterium
TTGAGCACTCCCTATCCGAGCATTTCATATTATTTCTGCATGCTGTGCAAGACGAACGGATTGAGATTGACGCCGTCGTCATTGGCGTCGATGCCTTCGGAGCGCTTGAGTGCGCTGACGATGAGGTACGTGAGCGGAGTGAAGAGCACTTCGACGCCGACCTTAAAAACGTAATTTGAAACGGCGATGCTCCAGACCAGTTCGTTCGGCAGCGCGCCGAGAAAGGCGATGGCACAGAATGCGGCGGTGTCGAACGCTTCGCCGATGACGGTGGAGCTGATCGTGCGCAGCCAGAGCATGCGGCCGCCGGTGGCCGATTTCAAGCGCGCGAGCAGCATCGAGTTGGCGAATGATCCGCTCCAGTAGCCGAGCAGGCTTCCGAGCACGATGCGCGGGGTGAGGCTGAAAATTTTGTCGTATGCGTCCTGGCCGACGGTGCGCGACCATTCGGCTTCGCCCGGCAATGCGCCGACGACGAGGACGACGAGGCTGGTGAGGGCAATCATGGCGAAGCCGATCCAGATGACGCGGCGCGCGGCGCGGTAGCCGTACACCTCCGTGAGCACGTCGCCGAAGATGTAGCTGAGCGGAAAGAGCAGCGTGCCGGCGTCGTACGTGAATGGGCCGAGCGTGACGATCTTCGCTGCAGAGGCGATGTTCGAGAGCACGAGCACGGTCACGAACGAGGCGAGCAGCAGGTCGAGGTGTTTTGGAGATTTCATGATGTGAGGGTGTCGTCGACGACAGCCCGTATCGCTGCGGCAGCCGTCGGGGGCGAATGTATTTCTCACGCGAAGAACGCGAAGAACGCGAAGAACGCGAAGAACGCAAAGAACGCAAAGAACGCAAAGAACGCGAAGAACGCAAAGAACGCAAAGAAGTTTAAATTTCTTCGCCGAAGAGACTTCCTCCAGCAATAGCGTAGAAAAGCCTTCACAAGCCTTTCCCTTCGCGTTCTTCGCGGCTTCGCGTGAAAAAAATCTGCTGTTGAAACTTACTCCTAACTGCGGATGCATCCGATTCGCGGAATACCCTTGAGTTTAGTCACTCTCCGATTCGGGGGTGTGAGTGCGGTGTCTGTAGAATTCCGACCCATGGCACAACTGGGAACGCTGCGCGTGGCAATCATCGGATCTGGGCCGGCCGCATTTTACGCGGCCGAGCATTTGTTCAAGCAAAGCGATCTTGCGATCGAGATCGACATGTTCGATCGATTGCCGACGCCGTTCGGGCTGGTGCGCGGCGGCGTCGCGCCGGATCACATGAAGATCAAGGGTGTGACGGCGATTTACGACAAGATCGCGGCGAATCCGCGTTTTCGCTTCTTCGGCAACGTCGAGTTCGGCACGGACATTACGCTCGAAGATATCCGGCAGCATTATCACCAGGTGCTGTTCGCCAATGGTGCGCAGTCGGATCGCCGCATGGGCATCCCGGGGGAAGACCTGGGCAACAGCTTCGCGGCGACGCAGTTCGTGGCCTGGTACAACGGGCATCCGGATTTTCGTGATTTGAAATTCGATTTGTCGCAGGAGTCCGTGGCAGTGATCGGCGTGGGCAACGTCGCGATCGATGTGGCGCGCATTTTGTGTCGCACGCCGGAAGAGCTGAAGCAGTCGGACATTGCGCCGCACGCGCTGGAAGCGCTGAGCGCAAGCAAGGTGCGCACGGTGTACCTGCTCGGCCGGCGCGGCGCGGCGCAGGCGGCGTTCACCAATCCTGAGGTAAAGGAGCTCGGCGAGATGGCAGAAGCCGAGCCGGTGGTGCGCCCGGAGGAAGTGGCGATCGACGATCTCAGCCGCGCGGTCGTCGCGGCGGATCGCACGCTGGAGAAGAAGGTCGCTATTCTGCAGTCGTATGCGGATCGTGCGTCGGAAGGCAAGCCGCGACAGCTGCGGCTGCGCTTCCTCGTCTCGCCGGTCGAGATCGTCGGCGACGTAAATGGCAACGTTTGTGCCATGAAGCTGGTGAAGAACGTGCTCGTGGCCGGCGAAAACGGCGAGGTCAAGGCGCGTGCGACCGATCAGTTCGAGATGATCGATGTCGGCATGGTGTTCCGGTCCGTCGGCTATCGCGGTCTGCCGCTGCCCGGGGTGCCATTCAACGAGAAGGCGGGCACCATTTTGAATGAGAAGGGCCGTGTGCTGGATGCAGCGTCGAAGACGGTGCTGGCGGGTCTGTACACGTCCGGCTGGATTAAGCGCGGGCCGAGCGGCGTGATCGGCACGAACAAGCCGGACTCCGTCGAAACTGCTACGGCGATGGCCGACGATGCGCGGGCGGACGTTGTACTGCAGCCGACGGCGGCGACGGCCGACGCCGCTCTGGCGCTGGTCGCTGCGCGTCAGCCGCGCTTCGTGAGCTACGAAGACTGGAAGAAGCTGGATGCGCTGGAGCTGGCGAACGGCGCCGCCGCCGGCCGGCCGCGCGTGAAATTTACGCGCGTGGACGAGATGCTTGCGGCGCTGGGGAAATGAGAGGAGAGAGGGAAGAGGGAAGAGGGAAGAGGGGTGCATGATTTCGCTGATCTCTGTACTCGTCCGCGACTACGACGAGGCGATCGCGTTTTTTACGCAGTCGCTGCGCTTCGTGCTGCTGGAGGATACGCCGCTGGATGCGGGCAAGCGCTGGGTGCGCGTGGCGCCGGCCGGCGGCGGGGCGGCGCTGCTGCTGGCGCGCGCAGTCGGGCCACAACAGGAACATGCGATCGGCGATCAGTCTGGCGGGCGAGTTTTTCTTTTTCTTGAGAGTGCCGACTTCTGGGCGGATTACGTGCACATGCGTGCGCATGGCGTGCGATTTGCAGAGGAACCACGTCGCGAGAGCTACGGCTGGGTCGTGGTGTTCCTTGATCTGTACGGCAACCGCTGGGATTTGCTGGGCGGGATCTCTTCCCTATAATGAGTCGTTCGAGTTCGCTGGGCGGCCGCGCGCTGCGCGAAAGTGCAGCGTGAGGAAAGTCCGGACTCCACAGGGCACGGTGCTGGCTAACGGCCAGGCGGTGAAAGCCGACGGAAAGTGCAACAGAAAATAAACCGCCGCGGCTTCGGCTGCGGTAAGGGTGAAAAGGTGCGGTAAGAGCGCACCGGCGGTGCAGTGATGCGCCGGCCTGGTAAACCCCACCGGGAGCAATGCCATACAGCGCGGATGACGCGGCTCGCCGACGCGCAGGTAGGCAGCACGGATCGCAAGGTCCGAAGGCGGGCGGCAACGCACGCCGCAGATGGATGGTCGCCGTTGTGCGGAGCGATCTGCACGGCACAGAATCCGGCTTACAGGTGGACTCGAACGAACGCCTTTTGGTTTTTTCGCCTTGATGCTTATGCGTCAGCGCATCTGCAGAATTCCTGCAACGACTCAGATCCAGACCGATTTGCCCCGCGAAGAGGTGCATTTGCAATTAGGGGCAGATTTCGACGGCTCAGTCTGGGTAACGATCAGCAAGATGAATTTGCGTGCGTGTGTGGGTGCTTCATGAGACGAGGCGCACCATGAGACAGGGTGCCATCTCTGTTCGATACAATCCCGGAGTTGTGTTGGATCGTTTTGAACGTTTTGGACGAGTCGTTCTCGGGTATAACATTTTCGTTATTCTCTGGGGTGCGTGGGTGCGTGCATCCGGCTCGGGTGCTGGCTGCGGTGATCACTGGCCGTTGTGCGATGGCGCGCTGATTCCGGCGACGCCGGCGTTGACCACACTCATCGAACTCTTTCATCGCGCCACGAGCGGCGTGGCGTTCGTGCTGGTTTTGATTCTGTTCCTCTATGCGCGCCGCGTTTTTCCTGGAGCGCATCCGGCGCGGCGTGCTGCAGCGGCGTCATTCGTGCTGATCAGCATCGAATCGTTGATCGGTGCGTTGATCGTGCTGGCCGGGCTGTTCGGCGACAACGCTTCGCTGGTGCGCGCAGCGACGGTGGGTGCGCATTTCGTGAATACGCTGATCCTGCTGGCGGCGCTGACCGGCACCCTGTTGTTTGCGCGCGATGCGCGCCCGATCGCGCTGCGCCCGCTCGATCGCACGCGCGTGCTGCTGCTGATCGGCGTACTTGGCTGGCTGGCACTCGGGGCGACCGGCGCAGTTGGCGCGCTGAGCCGCACGTTGTATCCGTCGAACACGCTGGCCGAGGCGCTGGCGAAAGAGTACGCTCCTGACGCCCCCCTGCTGCTGCGGCTGCGTTCGCTTCATATCGTCGTTGCTGTGGCGATGGGTGCGTACTTGTCCCTGCTGGCGGTGTATTTCGCGCGCCGTCGCAGAGAATCGACCGTGCGCCTGGCTGTGGTCATCGTGGCGTTGTTTTTTGCTCAGTGCATGCTCGGTATGTTGAACATATTGTTCGTCGTGCCGACGCCGATTCTGCAGCTGTCTCATCTGCTGATGACGGACGTGCTGTGGATTGCGTTCGTGGTGATGGCGGTTAGAGAGGGGAGAGCAGCCAGCGGCTAGGGGCCAGTTATCATCCCCTCCGATGCAACTTCGCCGTTTTGCGCCTGTGTTGTTCTGCCTGCTGGCCTATGCGCTGGCGGCTCCGCTGCTTGATGCGCGCAGCCTGTGGGGCGATGAGGCGTTTTCGGTCTGGGCAAGCCGACAGAGCGTGCTTGATTTGCTGCGCGGCCTCGACGCACAGCCGCCGCTGTATCACCTGTTGCTGAAGCTCGGGCGTGCCGGGTTCGGCGAATCCGTGTTTGCCGTGCGCTATGTCTCGCTGATGTGCGGCGTGCTGTGCGTGCCGCTCGTGTTCGTCGCTGCACGCAGGCTGACCGGCGTGCGGGCGGCGCGTCTGGCGATGCTGGTGACGGCGACTGCGCCGATCATGACGTATTACCAGCAGGAAGCGCGCATGTACGCGCCGGCGACGCTGTTCACCTGCGTGGCGATGGCCGTTACTGCGCGCGGCGTCACGCTCGGCGCGTTGCGCGTGCGTGACTGGGCGGTGCTGGTGTTTGCGTCGCTCGGCGCATTGTTCGGCCACTTCTTCACGCTGCCGATTCTGGCGGTGAATGCGGTGGCGCTTGGAATTGGTGTGCTGCAGAAAGGTGTGCTGCAGAGAAATGGAACAGGGGATAGGGAACGCGGATCAGCGAAAAAAATCCTGTCCGTTTTCTCGATTCCTACGTCCCTGATCCCCTGGTTCGTATCGCATGCGGCCATCGCCGTCGGCTTCGGTGTGTGGTTCTTTGGCCTGCAGTGGCGTGTATTGACGCGCGCGAGCCCGACGCGCGCGGCGAGTCTGCCGCCGCTCGCCGAGATCGTCGATAACGTGCAGCGCGGCATCGCTGGCCTGGTGTTCGGCCTGGATTCTGCCGCGTGGCATGCGCCGGCAGCGATCGTGCTGTTCTGTGTCGGGCTGATCGGGGCGCGATTCGCGCGCAGTCGGCTGGCGTGGGCGTGGGTCGGTGCGTCGTGCATTTTCGTATTCGCCACTGCCTCGCGGTCCGGAATCATTCCGGACTTTCACCCGCGCTATCTATTGTTCGTCTTTGCGCCGGCGGTGATCGCTGTGGGTGCCTGGCGCGCAGGATCGGCTGGGGTGCTGCGGCGCTGGGTTCCGGTGGGGCTGGCGCTCTTCGCGGCGCTCGTCGGGCAGGCGGCGTTTTTCAATTCGGATTGGAAGAAGAGCCGCTATGAAGAAATGACGCACGTGCTGCGCGAGCGCGTGCGTGACGGCGACGCAGCGGTGCTGCTCAACAGCGATCAGTATCCGCTCGCCGAGTACTACGGACCGGTTGGTGCACCGACGTGGATTCTCGACAACGGCCTGTGGGATGAGGCGGACGAAGCGGAGCAGCTGACGCAGTTCGAGCAATTTGCAGGTGAGTCTCCGCGCATCTGGCTGGTGAAGTACGGCTGGGCATCGACGCCCGGTCTGCGCAGTGCGATCGAGCGAAAGGTGGCTGCCAGCGGCGTGCGGCTGTATGAGGGCGAGTTCGGCGACGTGGTGCTGACGTTGTACGAGCGAACGAACGCGGCAGGCGACCTGCCTCTGCGGCCGGCCGGTGCGCGTTTCGGCGATGCGATCGTGCTCGAAGGGTCGCGCGTGCGCGGCGCACAGTTCGCGCCGGGTGACGCGATTGCGCTCGACCTGGTCTGGCGGGCTGCGGCGAAGCCGACGGCGAATTTCACCGTATTCGTGCATCTGCGGCGCAGCGCAGACGGCGCACAAATTGCTGCGAACGACAGTCCGCCGCTGAATGGCGCGGCGCCGACCGGTGGCTGGAGCGTCGGTCAGGTGATCACCGACGTGCGCGGCGTCGCCGTTCCGTCGGACGCGGCGCCCGGCGCGTATCGCATCATCGTCGGCATGTACGCGTATCCTTCGTTCGAGCGCCTGGCCATCGACGGCGGAGAAGAGACGGAATACGTGCTGCGCGAAGTGGAGATCGTGAAATGAAGAGAGAAAAAATTGTCCGGGCCTTGTGTGCGCTGCTCGGCGTGATGCAGGCGGCCGGCGCGTGCGCCCCGCCTCTCGTCGCGCATGCCGCGTCCGGCTGGACCTGGCGTGTGCCGATCGTGATTCGCAACGGCGCCGACGTTGATTTGAATCAGCATCAGGTGCGCGTGGAGCTGAGCGCGGAGAACTTCGATTTTGCGCGCGCCGCAGATGACCTGCGCGACCTGCGTTTCGCAACGGACGACGGCGTGCGCTGGCAGCCGCACTGGCTCGAGTCGCTGGATCGCGCAGCGCAGAAAGCAGTTGTGTGGGTGAAAGTTGCGCACGTGCCGGCGCGCGGCGAGGCGACGATCTACGCGTACTACGGCAACCCCGACGCGCGCGATTTGTCGAGTGGTTTTCGCACATTCGAATTCTTTGATGACTTCGGCCATGCCGGTGTGGGGTACTTCGACTTGAGTGCGCCGCATACGATTTCCGAGAAAGACCAGCCGTGGGAAACGCAGGCGCCACACACGCTCAGTGTGGTCGAGCTGAATCGTGAGGGATATCGCTATTGGGGATATTACGGACTGGCGGACTGCGGCGGCGTCGGCGTGCTGCGCAGCAACGATTTGCAGCAGTGGGACAAGATGTCCGAGCCGCTCTGGAATCAGGATGGCGAGCGCTGGCCCTCGGCGCACTACGATGGCCGCACCCTGTTTGTGGCGTACGACCGTGACCATTGCGGAACCAGCCACGTGGTGTTGCGCGAGAGCACGGACGGCCGCAACTTTTCGGCGGAGTACACCGTGCTGGTGGCGCAGGAAGTGGGCGTGAGGAATCAGAACCCGCATTTGTTCTGGAACGCAGCCGATGGCTACTATTATTTGTACTGGTTTCGCGGCGGTGAGGCACAGGGCGTGTGGCAGATCAAAGCGCGTCACGCGCGCACTCCTCGTGAGCTGGCCGACCCGGCGACTGAGGTGGTTCTGCTGGAGGAGCCGTACACGCTGGCGGCACCGAACATGCTGCTGCGCGACGACATGTATTACTTTTCCACAGAAGTGAACGAGAACGCGTGGAAGACCAAGATCTATGCAGGTACGACGCCGCTGGGTCCGTTTGAACCACTGCCGGGCGCGATTATATTGAGCAACAACGAAGCGTGCTGGTTTCAGCATGTGTTCGACGGCGTGCTGTATGGTTTTTATTGCAAAGACACGCGCGGCGACGGACAGGGCTGGGTGTTGCAGCAGCGCACGGGAGATCTGACGCGGCGCGTTATTGAGCGGCGCGTCGACGGCACTTTTTGGAGCGGAGCCGAGGGCGGGGCGTGGCGCATCGAGACCAGCGCGGCTGGCGGAGTGCTGGTTGGCGAGGATGGTGCGCGTCTGAGTGTGAATCTGCCGTGGGACGACGGCAAAGTCGCGGAGGTCGTGGGCGGCGTAGTGGAGCGCGTGGACGAACGTGCGGTGCTGATTGGGAAGCCGGGCGTGCGTTACGACGATATGCGGTTGCGCAAACGCGTCGACCCGGAGCCGACGAGCGTGCCTGGTGATCCACAGGTGCGGCGAGCTGCGACGCAGGCGTGGTTTCATGCCGGGGAAGGAGCGCAGGTGAGCGGGGCTCCGCAGACTGCGCCTGGCTGGCTGAGCGTGGGCGGAATGGCGGCGCTTGTGGCGGCGGCGGCTGTGGTGATGGCTGCCGCGGACCGTCGCCGCGTCGGGAAGGCGTAGCTTGCCCGTAGGCGGGGAAACCGGGGATAAGAGTTCTGAGCAGGAATCACCCGGCTGGAATAAGGTAAAGTTATGGCCCACTGCTCGGGAGCCGATTTCGGAATGAGCGGGCGACATCGCCACTCATCCGAGCCGATGATGATAGATGGCGGATCGCAGAACGGCGATGTCGCTGAGCAAGCGAAACGTGGCGAAACGTGGCAAAACGTGAAAGAAGCTAAGGAGAGAAATTAGTATGAATCATGGGACGCGCCTGCGCGGCGCATGGCGTCAATTGGGCGCTGCCATGGCGGCGGTGCTGCTTTTGAGCGCATGCACGGGCAGCGCCAACACGCCGACCGAAGTTGTGATCACAGCGCCGGCCAACGGTGCTGAGGTCAAAGTAGGCGAGGGCTTGAAAATTCAGGGCCGCGCGACAGGTGCGGGCATCGCACGCGTGGACGTACTCGTCGACGGTGCGGTCTATGCCACGATTCCTGGACCAGATGAAGGTGTTGCCGATTTCCAGGTGCCTGAGGTGCCGTGGACGCCGACATCTGCCGGACAGCACACGATTTCGCTGTCCGCGTACGGCGTGAAGCCGGACGAGATATTGCTCGGTCGGTCGGAGACCGTCATTATTAACGCGCAGGCGGCAGTATTGCCGCCGACGCCGACGGTTCCGCTTCCGACTGAACCGCCGTCGACGCCGCAATCTACAGTGCCGGCTGTGCAGGGCACGCCGGATGCTGCGGCTACGACGGCCCCGGCGGCAGACGCTCCAGCTGCTCCGGCTGCGGATGCGGGCAATGAGGCGCCGAGCGTGACGGTGACGAACGAGTTCGTCAACGTGCGCAAGGGGCCGGCCATTGGCTATGACAAGCTTGGAGAACTCAAGCAGGGCGAAAAGGCAGCCGTGAAGGGCCGCAGCTCGGACAACAGCTGGTTCCAGATCGCCTATAAGGGCGGCAATGGTTGGGTGATTGCCGATTATGTGCAGGCGAACGCGACGGCAAAGAACGTTGCGGTGGCCGCGGCGCCGCCGCTGCCCGCCTCGGCGGCAGCTCCGGCAGCCCCAGCGGCGCCGGCTGCGCCTGTCGCAGACAGCGGCGATTCAGCGCTCGTGCCGCTCGTGCCGCTCGGCCCGACGGCGGCGCCGGTTGCTGCAGCGCCAGTCGCGCCTGTTGCGCCTGTTGCGCCTGCTGGCTCGACGGTTGGCGTCAAGGGTGTGCTGCGCATCACATCGAATCCGGTGGCGGCAGGCAGCACGATTTACGCTACGTGGAACATTCCGAATTTCGCTTCGGGCGAATTCGACAAGGGCGACGGGGCTGGCTTCAAGGGCCCGATTGCTGGTGCGATGACGGTGGATGTGCCGGGAATTGCGGGCAATCGCACCGTGCAGCTGAAGTGGAAGGACGCAACCGGCGCTGAGCAGATCGACACGATCGCAATCGTGGTGACCGGCCTGCCGGCGCCGTCGGCGGCGTCGATGGTCGGCGCGAAGGGTATGCTGCGCGTCAACGCCAATCCTGTGGCGTCGGGCAGCACGGTGTTCGCCTCGTGGAACATTCCGAACTTCGCTTCGGGCTCGTTCGACAAGGGCGACGGGGCTGGTTTCAAGGGCCCGGTCGCCGGTGCGATGACCGTGGATGTGCCGGGGGTGACCGGGCAGCGCGTGTTGCAGCTGAAGTGGAAGGACAACTCCGGAAACGAGCAGACTGACACGATTATCCTGGTGCTGTCCGGCCAGTCCGTGGCTGCGCCGACGCCGGTGCCGAGCGGCCCGTGCGACGCGTCGCAGTCGACGTGGCGCGGATCGAACGCGAACTACCCGTTCTGTGTGGGCCAGGACCTCGAGTACGTGACGTCTGGCATTTCGAGCATGCAGTACTACGCTCCGGGCACCAATCAGGAGCTCGTGGTGAAGTGGAACATTTACGGCATTAAGGGGCTGTATCTGAAACTGGAGCCGAATGGTGACAAGTGCGGTCCGGCTGGTTCGGGCGGCATCAACCAGGCGCTGGCCGGCAGCGGCACGTTTACGTTCAATGTGAAGGACCTCGCGTACGGCGGCTATAAGCTGCAGCTCGAGGTTGAGCGCAACGACGGCGTGAAGGTGCGCTACAACGAGAAATATCTCTGCGTAACGTCCGGCGCGGGTGCAGCGCCGACCGCGGCGCCGGGTGCGACGGCGGCTCCGGCCCCGGGTGCTCCGACGCCTGCGCCGTAGAGGATCTGAAAAAGAGCAACTGCACAGGCCGGTCTATTTCGCAGGAAATATCGATTTAGGCCTGTGCAGTTACAAAAAAGATCACAAGTAAATCAGAAGCGGCTCGAAGATAGCGTTACCTACGAAATCTGCTGCGCATCGCTGGATCTCTGGAATTTCAGACCGAAATCCTGGAAATCCGGTGATGTGCGGGGGTGTGGGCTTCGACAGGAGTGTGAAAGAATGAAGACCAAGAAAATCTGGCTAAGCGCGGCGACGGCCATGGCCGTGTTTACTGCTGCATGGCTGGGCGCAGCGCCGAGCATGGCGCAGACGGATACTCTTCCGGAGCCCGTGCCGACGGCAGTGCCGCTCGACGCGCCGGTTGACGTCGTTGCGCCTGCGGTGCGTGATGTAGCGCCGGCGGCGGTGCAAACCGTGACGTGGTCGCCGATTCATGAATACCTGCGGCCGGGCGCCGGCCGAAACGTGACGGTGACGGCCAGCTCCGGCATTGGGCTGGATCTCGAGTACGCTCGTTTTCTGATGTACAACAGCATCGGCGGCGGCGTCGGCGCGCTGAGCGCCACGGTCGCTGCGACGTCGAGCGTCAGCGGCTTCGATACGGTCACGCTGACGGTCACACTGCCGACGACGATCACGTTCTCCAGCTTCAGCTTCGTAGTAAAGGAAGCAGGAATTCCAACGGAGAGCCGCAGGTACAAGGCCGGCTTCCCGACGTACGTCCCGGCGACGACGAGGACCTTCGAATGGCCGCCGTCGAACCTCGATGGAATCGAGCCAGCCAACGACACCCCGTGCACCACGGCGGCCGGGCTGAAGCTGGAGAGGACGTACGATGGTGCCTTCAAGTCGATCGGTGACAACGACTGGCACTATGTCGACGTGTTGACGGCGACGAACATGCTGATCACAGCGACGAACGTGCCGGTGCCGAGCCAGATGCAGGTGTTTGCTTCCGCGGACGGCAAATGCAGCAGCCTGGTGAATTCGCCGATCTCGGTCACCGTGGGCGACAA
Source organism: Chloroflexota bacterium (assembly GCA_964201495.1). Taxonomy (GTDB): domain Bacteria; phylum Chloroflexota; class Anaerolineae; order J036; family Brachytrichaceae; genus CANJQH01. Next base: position 11,340 of record CAXNFZ010000015.1, read on the forward strand.
AACTGCGCCGGCAGTGACGCTGAGCGGCCTGAGCGGCGGGCGTGTCTATATCCGCATGGTGGCGGTGCTGGCTACGGAAACTTCCCAGCGCTATACGCTGCGCGCCTCGCCGAACCCGACCTCGGGCACGTTCGAGGACAACGACAACCCGTGTCAGGCGACGCCGACGATCAAGGGAACGACCTACACCACCCAGATCGACGACACCTACGACTTCTTCGAGATGAAGGTGACGCAGACCGGCACGCTGAGCATGACGGTGTTCAATCATGCCAACGCTGGTCAGTTCGACCTGCGCTCGTCCCTCGTCAATGCGGAGTGCAGCCCGGCCACCAGCACGCAGCGACTGAAGTTCGAGTACATCTACAACGATGTGGCGAACATCCAGTACTTCGTCACGCCGGGCACCTACTACGCGCGCATGTATATCGCCAGTGTTCCGACCACGACGAAGAACTACAACTTCGTCTGGAATCTGACGCCCGGCTCGGCGCCTGTGGCGGCGGCGAAGGTGTGTATCGGTGACGTAACCACCAAGACCTGCTACGGCAACGCGCCGGGCGGCAACGTGCCGATCTGGTGGGAAGGGTTGAACGGCAATGCAAAGATCACACTGAGATTCACGGCGATGACCGGCACGAAGTGCCCGGTGCCGGGGAAGCAGCCGACGATGGAATTCACGACCAGCTCGGTCAACGGCAATCGCACGCTGAGCGGGGCGGACAACATCGACTGGCGCCTCGATGCGGGTGCATACAAGGTCGTGATCGAAGTGCGTGACGCGACCAGTGGCGTCGGTCTGCCGGGTGGAAATGCCGCAGGACAGGCCGTCAAGGTCGACTGCGAGTTCCGTCCAGCTGAAGTGGAGCAGGAACCAGCTCCGTAAAGGCGACGGCGCTCCATAGACGAACACCCCCGGTCGATCACCGGGGGTGTTTTTTTGTCTGGCGCCGACGCGGCCGGTCGGGTCTGGGCGTTGGTATCCTGAGTTTGGGTAGATTGTGGCGGCAGATTTGTCTCACGTGAAGCCGCGAAGAACGCGAAGAAAAAAGCTTTTTATGGCTTTCCGCACCTTCGGTTGAGGAAGTTTCTTCAGCGACGGAATTCAGACCTCTTTGTGTTATTTGCGCTCTTTGCGCTCTTTGTGCTCTTTGCGCTCTTTGCGCTCTTTGCGCTCTTTGCGGCTTCGCGCTCTTTGCGGCTTCGCGTGAGAAACGTATTCGCACCCAACGGCGGATGCACCCAAGAATGCGCGCCGGAGGCGCGCGGACCCCGTGGTGTGTCACAGCCGGCTGAGCGGGAATAACAGGTCCAGCAACGGCCGGGCGACGGTGCGGTTGATCGTGAATGTGCTGCCGGCGTGGCCGGCGAGCCCGGTGTCGTCGCTGACGTTGACATAGACCGGTCCGAGGGAGCGCTGCATGTCGTGCACGTAGTCGGTGAAGCTTGCCACGCGCGCGTAGACACCTGGGAAATTCGGGAGCGCGCAGCCGTTGCCCCAGCTGACGACGCCAGCCAGCAGCCAGTTGCTGCCGTTCCGCGCGACCAGCGGGCCGCCGCTGTCGCCCTGGCATGAATCGATGCCGCCTTCCGGCACGCCGGCGCAGAGCATGTTGTCGGTGACGACCGAGTTGTTCACGGCGTAGTTCGCCACGCACGTCGCCTGTTCGACGATCGGCACCTGCACCTGGTATAGGCTGTCCGGATAAACGGCTGCAGAGCTCGGGTCGATGTCGCCCCAGCCGGTGACGGTCGCCAGCACGCCTGCGGCGAACTTGCCAGCGTGCCCGGTGGTCGCGATATCGATCGTCTGCACGCGGTCGTTCAGCGTCGCCGGCGACTCCAGCCGCAGCAGGGCGATGTCATTGTCGTACGTAGTCGGGTCGTAGTCCGGATGCTGAATGATTTCGGCGACCTGAATTTCCTGGCCGCCAGCGGCAGACAGCGTGTTGCGTCCGAGCATGACGCGCAACTCTGCGGCGGTTCGGCCGCTGGTGCAGTGTGCGGCGGTCAGCACGAAGTCGCGCGAGATCAGCGAGCCGCCGCAGTTATGGCCGGCCTGGGTGGAAGAAGCTGAGTTGAGCACCAGCGACGCCTGCCAGGGCCAGGCGCCCTCGGCGGCGACGGTGCCGCTGATGATGGCTGGGCGGCTGGGCGATGGTCGTGCTGCAGCGTCGAACGTTGGCATGACGCTGAACTGACGGGATGCGCTCGCACCGCTGGCGATGCTGGCGATGGTGAACGATACGATGCCGCCCTCGTGCGTCCCGCCCGACAGATATGCCGCACCGAGCGGCACGGTCGCTTCGACGGATACATTTGTGGCTGTGACGCTGCCCGTATTCGTGACAAAGATGGTGTACGTGACCGGCTGGCCGGGCAGCACGCGCTCCGGGCTGGTGACGGCGGTTTCGAGCACCACTCCGCTGACGAACATCGCCAGTGTGCTTGTCTGTTCCCGAGTGCCGATGACGTCGAGCTTGCTGAGCAGCGTCGCTGTGATCATCGCGTCGAGCAGGACATCGTTTCGTACCTGGCTGTTGAAGGACAGGTCGATCGTGTCGACGGTCCAGTCGAAGCAGATGTTGAGTCCGCTCTTGAGCGTGCCGGTGAAAGCGACGCCGTCCGTGCCGTCCTCGCTTTCAATGCCGACGACGCCGCTCGGCAGCGTGCCGCTGATGTCGCCGTAGAAGAAGATGATTTCGGGAATGCCGTCGACTGCAGCTCGAAATGTGAGGACCTGCATATCGATCTGTGTGCTGGGATCGTTCTTGATTTGCACGCCGTCGTACTCGACGAGTGAGCCCGGCTCAGCGGACAGGATGCGCACGCCGCGGCCGGATGCCGGGTCGTGCACGATTTCCATGTCCGCCCAGAATGGGGCGACCAGCGCATTCGGTGTGGCGGCCGAGGGGATTGCCTGCGGCGAGCCGCTGTGAAGTGCGGTGTCGGCGTAGCCGTACGTCAGCAGGCCGTCGTCGGTCAGATAGTACTGTGGGTGCTCACGCCCGAAGATCTGATAGCTCGTCGTGGCGGGTGCAAGTTGTCCCGTGCCGAAATTCCACAGGGTTTCGACGTTCCATTGGCGGCCGTCCCCATCGACGCCGGCCAGCGCTGGGATGCCGTAGGCGCTGAGGCTGTCGTAGCTTCCTATGCTGCTGCAGGCAGCGGAGTATTCGGGACGGCTCGGGTCGTTGGTGCTCATCACGTAGTGCGGTGCGGACGGCAGCGTGTCGATCGACCAGGCAAGCGTTCGTCCATCCACGACCGGCTGCACGTTCATTGCCGCGCCGCGATAGCGCAGCTGGGCGCTGGCGGGCACGTAGTCCATTTCATTCGGCAGCGTGGCGGTGATGCGGTAGATCGTTCCGGCGGGGGCGTCGTTCGCAGGCGCCAGTGTGGTGGTGAACGAAACCTGCTGGCCGGGCAGCAGGTATCCCTCGCCCAGCGTGGGGCTGTTCGCTGCGAAGCTGATGTGGTCGCTGTCACGGTAGATGACCACCGGCCGTGACAGGAAAGGTGTGCTGCTGGTTGGCGATGTGCTGAGTTCGAGCATCGCGTAGTGCGAATCGCCGGCGGCGAGGTTCGGCAGGTTCCACGTGAGATCGATTGAAAAAGAGTCGTTCGACGTCACTGCTGCCGGCAGTGATGCGGACAGTTTGGTGGATGGGGTGGCTGTGGTGACGGTGATGACTTTCAGATTAAAAGTGTCGGCAGCGGCTGCGGAGGGCTGCCAGTTCTGCACCACGATCCAGTGATTCATGGTCGGCGCGACGATCGTGCAGGATTCAGCGGCCGCGGTCGTGGTGCTCGCGCATTCGATTTCGTCGCTGCTCGGCAGCCCATCGTCATTGAGGTCACGGCCGATGTACAGGTCCAGGTCAGGTGCGGTGCTGTCGGCCAGCTGAACGGCGAGCAGCTTCGTGTTCGCCGGGTCGATCGTCACCATGCGCGTAAACACCTGCGACAGATCGTCGAAGACATCGGTGTTCGTCGGATCCGCTGTGATGGATTCGCTGGCGTCGGTGCTGTTTCCGTCGTAGACGACGGCGGTGAGGGCGTCAGTCGGTTGGCTGCGCAGTCCGTCGATGCGATAAGAGCCGGCGTCGCGGCGTGTGGTGATGTTGATGATGCCGTCGGCGTCGTAGTTCGCTGCGCCTTCCTTGGCCTGCACGGCGACGGGCAGGTGCGCCGGCACGTCACCGGTGAGGACGAATGTGCCGAAAATCCACGCGTCGAGCGCGGCGGCGGAGACGTCGGCGGTGAAGGTGACGACCTGCGTGCTGTCGGCGGTGAGGGTGAAGCTGGCGGGCGAAGCCGACAGCGTCACGCTGGCCGGGGCAGTCGACGAGATCGTCCACGCACCGACGGCAATGGCGCTTTGATTGCGGAAAGTGCGTGTCCAGGTGCACGTTGCGACGCAGTTTTGCTGCATCAGGCTGGCCAGGTTGAGCGTCGACGGGTCGCCGCCGTAGGTGGGATTCGCGGCGGCGAAATTCGACGACTGTTCGTCGAGGACGAGCAGCGTGTCGTTTGCGAAGTTGACCCGAGCGCGACCGGCGCCGGAGTCGAAGGGGTCGGTCGGGGTGGCGCCATCCTCTTTGAGCATGACGTCGAGTGAGGTGAGCATCAGCGCCGAGCGGATTTCGCTGGGCGTCCAGTCCGGGTGCAGCGCAGTGAGAAGCGCTGCGGCGCCGGCGATGTGCGGGGAGGCCATCGAGGTGCCGCTCATACTCATGTATTGGTTTCCGTCGTGCTTGGCAGCGATGATGTCGACGCCGGGTGCGGCGATGTCGGGTTTGATGACGCCTGCGGTGGTGGCGTCCGGGCCGCGCGAGCTGAAGGCGGCCATGTGGTCGCCGGCGGAAACGTCAGAGGTGACGCTGAAGGGCGCGATGGTGCCGGTGACGGCAGCCGAGCTCGAAATCCATGTGCGCAGCGCCAGTCCGTCGACGTACGAGATATGAATGGCAGGCAGGGCGTGTGCATCTGCGGAGAGTGAATCGCCGCTGACTTCGTTGTTGACCAGGATCATGCCGCCGGCGCCGCCGGCGAGCACATTGACGCCTTTGTCGACGCGGCCGTTTTCACCGCGTTCGCAGACGACGATTTCGCCGTTGAAGGTGCCGGGGGCGAAAGGCGCCAGGCACAGGCCGTCGTCGGCTGGGGTGGTGCTGGTGTAGTTCGCTGCATCGACGATGCGCGTCGGGCCGTAGCCGGCGGCGATCGATGCGCCGGCGATGTCGGCCATGGTGGTGATGCCGTCGGTCAGGCCGATGAGGGCGGAGGTGAACTTGCGGTCGTGGGTGGAAGCGGCGACCGAAGTGACCCACGGGGCGTTCGAGGGGGAGCCGATGGTGGCGGCGTCCGGGCCGGCGTTGCCGGCGGAGACGGCGACGAAGACGCCGGCATCTGCTGCGCCGAGCATGGCGATGGCGTCGGCGCTGATCCACGGGTCGCGCGAGCCGCTGCCGATGGAGTAGTTGATCACGTCGACGCCGTCGGCGGTGGCCTGATCGATGGCGGCGATGAGGGCGGTTCCGGGGCAGCCGCCGCCTTCGTAGCACACGTCGTAGGCGATGATGGCGGCGCGCGGTGCCACGCCGCTGATCGGCCGCTGCACGAGGGTGGTTGGCGCGGTGATCACGGCGGTGACCGGGTTGCCGGCGACGGTCGAGGCGGTGTGGCTGCCGTGATCTTCGCTGTCGGCGGGGCCGTCGTTTTCGAGGCCGCCGGATGCGAAGTCGGCGAAGTCCCACGCGCCGATGAGTTTTTCGTTGCACGGGAACGACGCATCGTAGACCGGGCTGTTCGCGTCGCACACGCCGAAATAGCGGCCGCGCGGGTTGGTGTGCGTGTAGCCGTCCGACGCGGTCGCTGTGAAGGACGGGCTGTCGAAATTGATGCCGGTGTCGATGATGCCGACGACGACGCCGGCGCCGCGGCCGGCGGTGGGCGAATCGTTCCAGAGTTCGTCTGCGCCGATCCAGGCTGGGCCGCGGTCGGTTTGTGGCTGACTGACAAATTCGCGCTGCACCATGCGCACGCCGTCAAGGGCTGCGACGAGCGCCGCTTCCCGGGGCGTGAGCGAGACAGCGAAGCCGTGGAACGCATTCTGATAGCGGAAGCGCACGGTCGGAGTGCGGCCGATGCGCTGCGAAATTGCGTCGAGGGAAGTGTTCTGGCGCGAAGCGAGGTAGTCCGCGTAGGCGCGCACAGCGGGGCGTGCGCGATCGAGGCCGACGCGGGTGATCGAGGGGCTGGTGGCGGCGAATCCAGCGACGCCGCCGCGGTACGACGCGAGCGGGGCGTCGGCGAGCTGAACGATGTAGCGGGCCTGCTCTGTGCCGCCTGGATCGGTTTCGCCGACGACGCGCGCGAGGGTGCGCGTGTTCATCGTCGCCATCTTTTTGGCGAACGGCATGCGGCCGGCTGCCGGCGTCGCGTGCGCCGGGGCTGCGCTGGGAGTGGGTGCAGCAAGCGCAGATGGCGTTGCGGCGGAGGCGGCGATGACGAGCGCGGCGGTGAGATTTAGAAATTTGAAGTGCATGCAGAGTCCCTCGAGGTGGAAAGAGTGTAATCGACAACGGTGCGGGTGGGGCTACAAGACTACAATCCCTGCATGACCGTAGTCGACGACATCAAGAGCCGCCTCGATATCGTCGAGGTGATCGGCGCGTACGTGAAGCTCACGCGCAGCGGGCGCAGCTACAAGGGCGTGTCCCCCTTCCAGAACGAGCGCACGCCTTCGTTTTTCGTTTTTCCGGAAACGCAGACGTTTAAGGATTTCTCCAGCGGCGAACAGGGCGATATTTTTTCGTTTGTCATGAAAAAAGAGGGCTGGACGTTCGTCGAGGCCCTGCGCGAGCTGGCCCAGCGCGCAGGCGTGCAGCTGGAGGAGCGCACGCCCGAACAAAAAAAGTCACAGGATCTCGAGACGAGGCTGCGGGAGGCGTGCACCGCCGCTGCGCAGTATTTTCATCAGCTGCTGAAATCCGCGCCGCAGGCGGCGGCGTGCCGCGAATATGTTGCGCAGAAGCGGCATTTGTCCGCCGAGACGGTCGACCAGTGGCAGCTCGGCTTCAGCCTGCCGGAATATCAGGCGCTCACGACCTACCTGACCGGCCGTGGATTCAGCGTGCAGGAACTCGTGGCTGCCGGACTTGTGATCGAGAACGACGAGGGGCGCCGCTACGACCGATTTCGCGGCCGTTTGATGATCCCGATTTGCGATGTGAAGGGCCAGGTGGTGGGGTTCGGTTCGCGCTCGCTCGACGGATCTGAGCCGAAGTACATGAATTCGCCGCAGACGCCGCTGTTCGACAAAGGCCGGCTGCTGTTCGGCCTGGATCGCGCGCGCAACACCATTCGCAACGAACAGACGGCGGTGCTGGTCGAAGGCTATATGGACGTGATCGGCACGCATCAGGCCGGCTTCACCAACGTGGTGGCGGGCATGGGCACGTCGCTGACGGAGGATCAGTTCCGGGTGCTGAAGCGGCTGGCGAATCGGCTGGTGCTGGCGCTGGACGCCGACGCGGCCGGCAACCGGGCGGTGCTGCGCGGCGTCGACGTGGCGCGCGACGCGCTGGAGCGGGAAGAGCGCGTGACGTTCGACGCGCGCGGCGTGATTCGCAGCGAGGCGCGGCTGAGCGCCGACATTCGTGTGGCGGTGCTGCCGGACGGCCGCGACCCGGACGAAATCGTGCTGGAGGCGCCTGACGACTGGCGCGCGGCGGTGGCCGGCGCTCGCCCGGTGGTCGAGCACGTGATCGACGTGATGCTGAAGCGCTTCGACCTCGCGGACGCCAAGGGCCGTTCGGACGCAGTGCGCGCGGTCGCACCTGTGTTGCTCGACCTGAGCGACGCTGTGCAGCGCGATTTTTATACGCAGATGCTGGCGCGGCGGCTGAAAACTGATGCGCGCGCCGTCGCTGATCTGCTGGCGGAAGCTGCGCGGGAATCCCGGCGCCGCAGCATTGCGGCGTCGGCCAAGCGTCCACCGGCGCGCAGCGCCGCCGGGTCGGATGAAAGCCCGCCGCCGCCCGAGCCGTGGCATCCTGCCGACGACCTGGGCTACGGCCCAGAGGCCGTTTCCGTGGATGACGGCCCGGCGCCGGACTTCGAGGTGCGCACCCGGCCGAAGCGTGCGCAGGAGAGCCTGCGCACCGTCGGCGTCGATTTCGAGAGTCGCTTGCTGGCGCTGGTCTGGCGCAAGCCCGAGCTCATGCGCGACGCCAACGTCGCCCTGACGCGCGCCGAGCTGGACACGCTTTCCGAGGGTGATTTTGTCAATCCGGCGCTGCGCGAGGCATTTCGGCAGATCAACCGACTGGTGCTTGGCCAGCCGCTGCACACGTCTGATGCGGACGATGACTGGCTGGACATGATTGCCGATCAGATCCTGGCGAAGCAGACAGAAGAAGATGAACTGTTGTTGCGTGAAGAAGTCGTGCGCACCGCGCTGCGGCTGCGCGAGCGCAACCTGGTGCGCGACCGCGTCAGCCTCAGCCAGTTGGTCGAGTCGGCTGCACAAGAGAACGACGCCGAGGCAGCTGCAAGATATAATCAGGACTTCAGCAGGGTACTGGGGCGATGGCTGCGAGCGCAGAAGGCGCTGCAGCTCCGCAGCAGCATTCATGCTGCGTAAGCCGTTGATTTGCCACATGCTCGAAAGCAAGATACTGTTCAGGACGGCAAATTTCCCCCACAAAGCTCGTTTTTTATACACCGAAGAGAAGCGGTGCACTATTGCGGGGAAGGAGGCGATTCGCGACAGAGAAGTCGTGAATTTTCGAATCATGTCGATGTGGGCAGGTGTGGGCCTGTGCGCGTGATTTTTGCGCGGCGGCACATCGTTGCGGCGGATCCGGGGCAACGGCTCAGATATTGAAGTCGTCGTTATTGACTGCGGGATACTTACGAACGTGTCGAGACCAATAAAATCCTCAGTCAGGCCAGTGCGCAAGCGCGCGCGGCAGATCGACTCTGTCGAAGCACAGGGCGAGGAAATCGACATGCCGGTTTCCGAAATGGGCGACATTCCGGAGATGACGGATGTCGATCTGCGCAGCGCCGTTCCAGATATCGAAGCCGGGATGGGAGCGGACGGTGAAATGCCGTCTGAACCGTTCGACCTCGGCCCCAACGACGCCGAGGCGGAGGCTGCGGCCTATGCGCTGGCGGATACAGATGACGATGATTTCGAGGATCTGAACGACCTCGATGATCGTCGCACGGTGGAAGCCGACGCCGCCGACGGCTCCGATCCGGTGCGCATGTATCTGCGCGAAATCGGGGCGACGCCGCTGCTCAGCGCGGACCAGGAACTGCGCATTTGCGCGACATTCGGCGCCGATTCCCTGCTGGGACGCATGCAGGAAGTGGCGAAGACGGTCGGTGCGCCGCTTTGGCCGATGCTATATGAGCGCATGGTGGAATCGTGGCGCGGCGTGCGCGTGGAATGCGCCGTGCGGTCCGTGCCCATGCCGGGCTTCGAGCTGGTAGCGCGTGATGCGTTCCGCATGCCGCATGAGTACACTGAACCGCATGTGTCGGTGATTCAGGCATATCTGCGCGCGCTCGGCTGGGGTCAGGACCTGACCGTCGAGAAAATCTCAGCGCCGCTGTATGAAGTGATGCTGGCGGCGATTGCGTTGCCGGAGTCGTTGACGCTGCAAATCATTGATCTTGTCGACTCGGATGCGTCCATACCCGAGTGGGGGGAGATCGTCGACATGCTGCCGAGCGAATACGACCTCGACGAGCATCGCGCCGTAGTGCACATGCGTGCTGAAGAGGCCAAGCAATCGCTCATCCGTGCGAATTTGCGGCTGGTGGTGAGCATCGCGAAGCGTTATCTCGGCCGTGGTATTTCGTTCATGGACTTGATCCAGGAAGGGAATATGGGCCTGCTGCGCGCCACCGAGAAATTCAGCGCATGGCGCGGCTTCAAATTCAGCACGTATGCCACCTGGTGGATTCGCCAGGCCATCAGCCGCTCGATCGCCGATCAGGCGCGCACGATCCGCATCCCGGTGCACCTGGTTGAGACGATCAACAAGCTGGCGCGCGTGCAGCGACGCATGACGCAGGAGCTTGGGCAGGAGCCGACGAGCGAAGATCTGGCTCTGGAGATGGACGGCTTCGATGAGCGCGAACTTGCGGCGATTCTGGAGGCCAATGCCAACGGCCGCCCGCTCGAGCCGCTGCTCGAGCGCAAACTCGATGCGGCTGTCAAGAAAGTGCAGCAGATCATGCGCGTGAGCGCCGAGCCGATTTCACTCGAGACGCCGATCGGCAGCGAGCAGAACAGCCTGCTCGGCGAGTTCATCGAAGACGAGAGCGAAATGTCGCCCAGCGACAGCGCCACATTGCAGATGCTCAAGCAGCAGGTGCGCGATGTGCTGTTGAATTTAAGCGACCGCGAGCGCGAAGTGGTCGAGATGCGTTTCGGCTTTCTCGATGGCAAGACGCATACGCTCGAGGAAGTCGGGAACAAGTTCAGCGTTACGCGTGAGCGGGTTCGCCAGATCGAAGCGAAAGCGCTGCGCAAGCTGCGGCACCCACACCACAGCCGACGGCTGCGGGATTATCTGGGCGACGTATAGTGGATAGTGATAGTGGATAGTGGATAGTGGATAGTGACAGCAGGTGGGATGGTTGAAGCAAATCAGCTTTGCATCCTGTGCCATATCCACTATCACTATCCACTATCAGGGAATGCTCAAAATCCACTTGATGAAACCCGCGAAACACGCCATCGCCCGCCCCCGAAGGGGG
>CAXNFZ010000016.1:0-21607 GCA_964201495.1 Chloroflexota bacterium
GCCGTCAGAGTCACCAGCAGCGCCGCCAGAAACGATGTCATTCTTTTCACGGCCGCGACTATATCTCTGTTCCCTGTTTCCTGTCCGGGTGTATCCGCAGTTTGGGGCGCAGTTCAGCAGAGGACGCGGAGGCGGCGGGAGAACGCAGACGCTTACGATGATCGACCGCCCCTCTCCGCCAAGATTTCGCGCACTGCATCGAGCCTGACACGGGACAACAGCAAGCGAAATCGCAGGGGGAGAGGGGGAAGGGGTGAGGTTTTTGCACCCAACCATCTTCGCGTTCTTCGCGTTCTTCGCGGCTTCGCGCGAGAAATTCATTCCGCCCACGCCGCCGCCGGCACCCGCGTCAGCAGATTCGCGTCCGGGCACAGCGACAGCCAGACGTCGCGCTGGCTCTTGCGGCACGATCCGTTGAAGTCGCCGCGAAAATCGAGCATGTCCATGATGAGCTGCACGTGCACGTGCGGCGGCCAGTCGCCGTTGTCCGGGAACGGCCCCATGCGTCCGATGCGCTCACCGCGCCGCAGCACATCGCCGACGCGCACGTCTTGCAGCGTCTGCCGATCGAGATGGCCGTACAACGTGTAAAACTTCGGCACGCCGCCGCCCACGTCGTGCTCCAGCACCACGCACGGCCCATAATCGAATTTCGCGGCGTTGTCCGCCGCGCTGTGCACCACGCCGTCCAGCGGCGCGAATACCGGCGTGCCTGCATCCATGAAGATGTCCACGCCGAGGTGCACGGAGCGCGGTTCTCCCGTCGTGGCGAACAAAACGCCGCCGTACGTCGGGCGTTCGTGGTCGTAGCTGCCCACGGCTGCCTCTGCCCCCGCCGCATGCATCGCACGCCAGATGCGCGCGGTGAACGCGGCCGCGTCAGCGTATTCTTCCGCAGCGATCGGCTCGCGTGCGCCGACGCTCCAGTCGCTGTGAAAAAGTCTCGCGCGCCGCACATCGACCGGCGTCACATCCGCCAGTTCGTCACCGTGGGCGCGCAGCCACTCCACTACGCGACGCGATCCGGGCACAGGCTCGTAGCCGCATTCAGCGCGCAGCATGTATTCGAGAAGATTGGCATGCACGCCTGGAACGCGCAGCGCTCGGCTCCATGCATGCAGCATGCGTTCGTCGACGTGCTGTTCGCGCGCGATCACACCCACTGACGCGCGCAGCGCCGGAATCGGGTCGGCCGCACACGCAGCCGCTGCAAGTCGTTGATCCATAGTTCGCTCTTGATCTTTCTCGCGCAACGATTCCGTCAAGCGCGCAACCCGAGCTGCGCCGCGCGCACCGCCAGCCCCGCCGCAACGCCGGTGAGCAGATCTTCGCTGTGGATTTTCTGCAGCCCGAAGCGCTCGATGAGCAATTCGACGAAGCACGGGATCGACGATGAGCCGCCGGTGCGCACGACATGGTCGATGTCACTCGCAGACACCTGCGCGCGCGCAAGCGTGTCGTCGATCAGCGCCGCAACGGCCCGCCGCTCCGGCGCGATCGCCGCTTCGAATTGTGCACGCGTGGCGATGCGCCACGCGTCGATCGCATCCGCCGCATACGCAAGTTCGGCGATGCGCGCCGTCGACAACGCAACTTTGGCGCGCTCGACGCGTTCGTACAGGTCGTAGCCGTAGCCTTTCGTCACGAGGTCTTCAAGCGCCAGCATCTGGATCGGCGCAGTGCAGTCGCGCTGCGCCTCGCGCAGAAACGCAACCGTCGCCGCGTTGCTCAGAATCGGGATGTTCTGCCAGTCGCCGAGCGCCTCGAGCAGATACTGCGGCAGCGGCAGTCGCTGCGGCCCCCACCGCACGTCGCGGCCGAAACTCGGCAGCAGCGCCTGCTGAAACAGCGCACGATCGAAATGATCTCCCGCCAGACCGAGGCCGCCGGTCGACAGGATTTTCTGCCCACCGTTCGCATCGCGCCGCACCACGGCCAGGTCAAGCGTGCCGCCGCCGAAGTCGAAGACCAGCACGTGCTCCGCCCGCCCACCAACTTGCGACGCGTACGACAAGCTCGCGCCGACCGGCTCGTATTCGAAAATCACTTCTTCGAAACCCGCCGCCTTCGCAGCGATCTCGAGACGCTGCTGCGCGTGGGCGTTGCCGGCCTCATCCACGGCGTTGGCGAAATTCACCGGCCGCCCGAGCACGGCGCTGCGCGCGTCGCAGCCGGTCTGCTCGCGCACCCGCCGCCGCACTTCACGCAGAAAAACAGCAATCAGTTCCTCGAGCCGATATTCCTGTCCGAAGATCATCGTGCCTTCGTAGTCCGTCGCCAGCGGCCCTTTCAGCGCGTGCATCAGCCGTCCGGGCATGTCGGCATCGACGTCGCTGTACACGTCCATCAGCACGTCTCCGCTCTTCATGTCGTCGGCATCGCTCAGCAGTCCTCCGCCCTCGTTGTCGATGGTGCCGATGTACTTGCGCACGAAGCGCGGCACGCGTCCGACGTTCTGTGCGCGATAGCTGCGAATCGCCGCGGCGCCGATGCTCATGCTCTGATCGCGTTCGACGTACAGCATCGTGCGCAGCGTGCGCGATCCCTCGTCGAGCGCGATGATCTGCGGCGCGTCGCCCGGCGCCGTCACCACCGCAGCCACGCTGTTGGTCGTTCCGAAATCGATTCCGAGATGCATCGCGTCACGCTCCGAAAAACACTGCACCGAGCAGCCGCTGCCCGACAACGTTGAGCGGCCGCGCATCGACCGGTCGCGCAGCCACCGGTACCGAGCGCAGCGTGCTGATGAACACCTCTCCGTCCGCCGCGAACATCGCCACCGCATCCGTGCGCGCAGCGATCGCGCAGCTTTGCGCCAGCCAGTTGCGCGTCAGCGCGCGCGTCTTTCCACCAGCGCGTTTATTCGCTTCGAGCCCCTGCGGCGCGATTGCGAACTGCGCTCCGTCTGCGCCGATGAAGTGCACCGCATACGCGTCGGCCCTGTCAGCCGGCAGCAGAGCCGCGGCAGCCACGTCGTCGTCGCTCTCAAGCGACACCCCCTGCTCACCTGCAGCTGCGAGCGCGGCCAGCGGAAAGCGCACGTAGCGCCCGAGCCGCGTCACCAGCAGCACATCGCCTTCCTCACACGGGCCGATCCAGACCGGCGTGTCGCCGTGATCGGCCGGGTTGAACACGGCGCCGCCGGCTGCAAGATTTTCCACGACCGACCAGGGCAGCGCGCGACACCACCCGGAGCGCGTCACGACGAGCACGTGTTTGGGCGGCGCAAATTCGTCGACGGCGCACATGGCCTCGAAGCGCTCGCCGCGCGCCAGCGTCGTCGGCGCACGGCGTGCGTTCTGCCAGCGCCAGTCTTCGCTCAACGGCAGGCCCAGGCCGCCGAACAGATGCAGGTGAAAGCCGGAGGTCAGCGCAAGCAGCGAACCGAGCCGCGTCGTCGCCGCGATGCTCAGCGGGCGCAGATCGCGCAGCGCACCGCGCGTCGGCGGCTCCAGCTGCAGCGTCTGCTCCATCGGCGCAGGCATCGGCAGATGCAGTCCGCTGCCATCGGCCGAGAGCAGCGCGAACGTATCCGGGTCGAGCGACGCACGGCTCGCCAGGCTGCGCAGGTCGCGCAACTCGGTCTGCAGGCGCTGTGCATCCGCGCCGACTGCGCCGCCGGAGCGCTGCAGCAGCGCCAATGCGATGCGCAATTCGTCGCTGAACTGCTGCAGGGTCTGCACGCGCCCATGCAGCAGTTCGATGATGCGCTGCGCCGCCACCGGATCGGCCGCCTCCGTGAGCAGCGCGTCCAGGTCGAGATCGCGATTCATGGCGGAGCTCACGCGGCGACCATCGTCGCTTCGAGCTTCGTCGGACCAGCTTCGTTCAGGCGCTGCACTGTGTAGTGCAGACCTGCCGCTGTTGCATAGCCGCCGGCCAGTCCGGTCTTCGCGTCCAGCATGAGCATGCGCACCCACTGTCCCTTGGCCAAATAGATGCTCATCTCGCGGCACACGTCGGCGCCGGCGTCGTCCATCGACATTCCGAAGCGCAGGTTGTGGATGCCGCGCGCTGCAGCGCCGACGCGAATCGCGATCTCGCCGAGGCCCATGCATGCCGCGGCGCCGTAGCGATCGTCGACGTAATTTCCCGCGCCGATGATCGGCGAATCGCCCGCCCGGCCGGGGTATTTCCAGGCCACGCCCGATGTGGTCACCGCCGAAACGATATGACCCGCGACATCGCGCACGATCACGTTCATCGTGTCCGATCCGTCGCGCATGTTGAAGACGCGATGCACGATGTCCACGAGGGCCGCCTGCGGCGCCAATGGATTCTGCAGCGTCTGAATATCGAAGTCGCTCAGGCCGATCCTGTGCATGCGCTCGAGCCAGATATTGCGCGCAGCCTCGGTCAGCATTTCCTTGCGCTCAGCGCCGATCTCGTCGCCGAATCGTTCCGCACCTTCACCGACCAGCAGCACGTGCGGGCTGCGCTCGAGCACCGCGCGCGCGATGCTGATCGGGTTGCGGAAATTGCGCACAGCCGCCACCGCACCCGCCCGCCGTTCACGCCCTTCCATAAACGATGCATCGAGCTCGACGACGCCCAGCACGTTCGGCAAACCGGAGAATCCGACGCTATGCTCGTCAGCATCGTCCTCGACGTCGCGCGCGACTTTCTCGGCGACGTCGTCTGCACTGGCCCCTGACCGCAGCATCTCCACACCGGCGGCAATGATTTCGTCTCGTATCTCGCCATTGGCGAGAATCATCGGTTCGATGGAATCCATAGTGGGCTAGTGTAAGAGATGCGGAGCCACAACGTCCGCCACTTCCGCGGTCGACGACAACACCATGTCCGCACCGGTGCGCAGCAGCTCGTCCACCTCACCGAAGCCGCACAGCACGCCGATCATCTGCGCGCCTGCCGCCCGCCCCGCCCGCATGTCTACCGTGGTGTCGCCGATCATCACGCATGCGTCGATGGCGACGCCCAGTCTTTCCGCTGCCCACAACAAAGGATCCGGAAACGGCTTGCTGCGTGCACACGTGTCCGCGCCGGCGATCACGTCGACGAACTCACTCAGCCCGGCCTGCTTCAGGAACTCGCGAACGTATGCGACGTCGCGCGTGCTGACGACTGCGACCGGAAATTTCGCATGCACCTGCGCCAGCATTTCGCGCACGCCCGGCACGGGCGGATGCGCCGGCGCCGGGCCACGATTTAACATGCGACCGATCTGCTCGGCGATGCGCATCACGATCGAATCGAGGCCGACTCGGTCCAGCAGCAGCAGCACGCCGTTTCCCGGCGTCTCGATCGCCATCACGATTCGACGCGCGATTCGCTCACGGCGAGCGCGATCACGCACCGGAAGTCGACGGGCCACGCTCGCCACCCAGTCGTTATCGGTATCCGCCAGCGTGCCGTCGACGTCGAAAAACAATGCGCGCACGCGCGTCGGGTCGAATGCCATGATCGTCCGCGGCTATTCGCCGCCTTCCTCCTGCGACAAAGCTGCGACGCACTCACGCGCCGCGCGATCGGCCGAGACCAGCGCACCTTCGATGTAGCCCTCGTAGTACTGCGCCGTTTCAGTTCCGGCAAAATGAATGCGGCCGATCGGCTCGTCGAGCGATTCGTAGCCGGCCGTCATCACGCCCGGCGGCGCGTAGCAGTTGTAGCCGCCGCCGATGAACGGCTCGAGCTGCCAGTCGTGGTCGAAGTATGCGCTCGGATACAACGCTTCATCGCCGAACACGCGCGCCAGATTTTCCAGCACCGCGTGTTTGCGCCGCTCCGGCCCGGCATCGCTCCAGTGCACGGCGTCGGCGCCGCCGATGAACACCACCAGCGCCGGATGCCGTCCGTCGTGCGACGTGGCTTCCAGCACGTGGTCGATGATCAGCTCATCCGGGTCCATCACGGTCATCGCACGGTCGCGCCAGAACGGGCGCTCGTACAGCGCGAAGCACTTGATCACCGAGCCCATCTCCATGCGCTGAATCGTCCACATGCGCCGGCGCGGCAGCATCGGTTGAAAATCGATGCGCGACGTCTGGTTCGGCGGAATCGCGATCACCACGCGTTGCCCGCGCACCACCACGCCTTCGGCGACCACGCGCACTTCATCCGCATCGTGGTGAATGTCGTACACCTGTCTGCCGAGCAGCAGCGCATCGCCGAGCGAATCGGCCATGCGCTGCACCAGCGTCTCGAACCCCTCGACCAGCCGAAAGCTGTGCGAAGCGTTGAACATCGCGTCCAGCCCGCCGTTGGTCTTCACCGTGCTCAAAAAATGCAGGAACGAAAAATCCTTCGGCTCGACGGTGTATTCGGTGCGCACCACCTGGTCGAAAATATGCCGCAGGCGCGGGCTGTCTAGATTTCTGCGCTTCCATTCCTCGACGCTGATCGAATCCAGCTTCACCGCATTCGGCGAACGCGAGGGATTCTCCACGTCGATCGTCTCCGCGAGCGAATCGAGCTTCGCCTTGAACCATTCCCACTCCGTCTGGGTGAGCCGGTCCATGCGGTCGAGCGGCTGCGCCGTCAAGTCCAGGCGCGCCTCGGACGTCTGGTTGAACAACGTCAGTCCAAATTCGCGAATCAGATCGTGAACGCGCGGCATTTCGTCCGGCCCGTCGATCCACTGTCCCCCGAGGTCGAAACACGTTCCGTCCGCCAGGCTGCGCGTCCGCAGTCGGCCGCCAACGCGCGTGTCTGCCTCGAGAACCACCACCGACCGACCGGCGGCCCGCAGAAGACGCGCCGCGTGCACCCCGGCAATGCCGGCTCCGATCACGATCACATCACAGTTTCTTTCCACGACGAGTAGTGTAGCGCCGACCGTGATACATTCCGTGCCGCATGCCGCCACTCACAACACTGCTCGCCGTCGCCGCGGTCATCTTTGCCGGAGCGCTTTGTCAGTCCACGCTCGGATTCGGCAACGCCCTCGTCGCCATGCCGCTGCTGTCGACGCTGATCGGACTGCAGCCTGCCACTGCACTTTTCGGCCTGATCAGCCTTGCCATGGGCGTGGTGCTGATCGCGCTCGGCCGCCGCAGCATCGTTCTACGCGACTCGTGGCGCCTCAACCTCGCCGCCCTGGCAGGAGTGCCCGTCGGCCTCTGGCTGCTGCGCAGCGCTCCGGAAGCGCTGATCATGCACGGGCTCGGCGCTCTGCTCATCGCGTACGGCGCCGCCGGCCTGCTGCTCCGCAACACTACCGTGCGCACAACCGCACCCGTCGCCGAATGGCTGGTCTGGCCGTTCGGGTTCGTCTCCGGCATCCTCGGCGGTGCCTATAACACGAATGGCCCGCCGCTGGTCGTCTTCGGAACGCTGCAGCGCTGGGAGCCGGAACGCTTCCGCGCCACGCTGCAGACGGTGTTTCTCACCTCCAGCATCGCGATCGGCGTCGGCCACGCCTCCGCAGGGATGTGGACCACGCAGACGTTCGTGCAATGCGCCGCGTGTCTGCCGCTGCTCTGGCTCGCCGGCATCTCCGGGCGCTGGCTGACGCAGCGGATCGAGCCGGCGGCATTTATCCGCTGGGTCTATGTCGCGCTGATTGTGCTTGGGCTGATGCTGTTGCGTCGCTGAAGGGGTGCATTCGCCAAAAGGGGCGAAGTTCCAGAGCAAATTTCCTCACGCGAAGCCGCGAAGAACGCGAAGAAAAACGCTTGTGATGAATGTTCCGTGGCTTTGCTTGCGTAATTTTCTTCGGCGACGGAATTCAGGCTTTCTCGCGTTCTTCGCGTTCTTTGCGTCTTCGCGTCTTCGCGTCTTCGCGTCTTCGCGTGAGAAATATGTTCGCCACTTTCGGCGAATACACCCGCGCTGAAGTGCCTCGGCGACGCGCCTATTCCGCCCGCACCACGATCAGGGTCACGTACGCCTCGTCGGGAAAAATGCCGGAGAAACGTGCGCGCAGGCGATACTCACCGGCGGTATCGAATCTAGCGGTCGCAATCAGCCGGTCGCCGTCCGGCGCGAACTCGGTGATGCGCCCGTCGATAGGGCCTTCCAACGATGCCACTTCGAGCGTGCCGGTGATCGTGCGCGCTGACCCAGGACGAAGGTCCCGCGCCGTCAGAATCACCTGCGTCTGCACTCCGGCACGAACCGGATACGGTTCGATAGAGTAGGCGAGGTCGACATTCGCCACGCGCTGGGAGCCGCGGCCGTTGGCGCTGAGCGGCATGTCGAGCCGCACAGGCAGCGCGCTGGCCGGCTCCGGAACCTGCGCCGACAACCGGCCCAGCACGATCCCGGCGCCGACGATCAGCACACCGAGCACGATCGACAGCAGGATGAATCCAAACGCACGTCGCGCGTTCACATCAAAACAGATAGAGAACGGTAAAAACCGCCAGCCAGACGATGACGATGAAATTCCAGTACATCTCAGCCGCATCCACAAGCAGGTGGCGCTGAGCACTGAACTGACCCAGGATGGAGCGAATCAGGACGATCACCATCAACGCCACACCTACGAACACGCGCGCGGCGTGGAAGAACAACAGAAACAGAAACAGCGATCCATAGCTGGTGTCTTGCGCGATCAATGCCAGTTCACGGAACTCGATCGTCTGCACCGCCATGAACAGCAGAGCCAGCGCTGCCGACGCAGACATCCAGAACACCAGGCCGCGCTGATTGTCACGACGAATGCTGCGCGCGGCGATCCACATCGTCACCGCACTCATCAACGTCAGCACCGTATTCACAGCTGCCGGCGCGAACGATGGACGCTGCACACCAGCCGGCGGCCAGGCCGCATCTGCCGTCACGCCAAGGTAGTACCAGGCAAAGAAAAGTGCGGCAAAGAACATCGTCTCCGAGGCGATGAACAGCTGCACGCCGAAACGCCCGATGCGCTGTCGCTGGGCCGCCTGAGGAGAGAGAGGAATCGCCGCCATATGTGACAACTTGTATCTCGTAACTACCCAGGCCCTGAGCGATTTTCCCGCAGAACGCGTCAGTTGGTTCGCGCTTGAGAGCGACAAAAGCACAGACGTGTATTGCGGTCAAAAATTAACGAGCCTGAGTCGTCGATATCTGGTTTCTACTCAGGCCGGTCTATTTCTCGCCGTGAGACACGCTGTTTCTCCTCCCGGAGCGAGGAGGACAGCGTGTCTCACGGGAAATGTCAACTTAGGCCTGAGTAGTTACGATTTCTGACTAATGTTCAGATTCTTCCGCCGCCGCAGCGTTCTTCACTTCGTCGTACACCCACGTGTAAAGACCATAGCCGGTCATCAGCACGCCAAGGACGAGAAAGGGAATGCGGAAAATCGTGGGGGCGATCGCGAAGCCGAGCAGACACATGCCCGCCGCCAAAATGACAGGCGACAGGCTGGGGGCCGGCATATGAATGTGCTCTTCGTGTTCGTTCGTGTGATTCATTTCAGTTTCCTTTTCCGCTGCTGCCACCGCTATTCCTCCGCTGCTGCGGATGGGTCAGCGCGGCATGTACGTCACAACCCATGCGGTGCCGATGGCAACGCCCGCGAGCAGAATACCGAGCGAAGCGATGACCATCCATCGCGCGCGGGACTTCATGTGTGCAGGGATCATTTCGATATCTTAGACGCGCCATTCTCCTGAATCTCCATGAATCGGCCGTGAGGCCAGACTGGGAGAACAGCTGAATGGCAGCAGATTGTCAAACAAACCGGGATGCGAAGCGACGATTCGCGTCATCCCAGCACCAGACGATCGACCATCATCACACAAAACAGCAGCGCCAGGTACAGCAGCGAATAGCCGTACAGGCCCCAGATGCGCTTGGGCACGGGATCCTGCTGTGCGCGCCAGGCGTAGTAGACGAACAACCCGCCCAGCGCCGCAGCGCCGATCAGATAAATCCAGCCCATGATGCCCATCGGCACAAGCACCAGTGTGAGCGCCAGCATCCCGAAGGAATACACCACGATCTGCCGGGACGTCTCGGCTTCACCAGCGACCACCGGCAGCATCGGCACGCCCGCAGCGGCATAGTCGCGTCGCTTCATCAGCGCCAGCGCCCAGAAGTGCGGCGGCGTCCAGTAAAAGATGATCAGAAACAGCATGCCCGCGGCCCAGCTGATCGAACCACTGCCCGCAGCCCAGCCGATCAGCGGCGGAATCGCGCCGGCGCCGCCGCCGATCACGATGTTCTGCCACGTGCTGCGCTTCAGCCAGTGCGTGTAGATCACCGTGTAGTACACGAACCCGACGATCGCCAGCGCCGCCGCCGCCAGATTGACGAACAATACGAAGGTCGCCAGCGACAGGCCGAACAGCGTCAACCCGAAGACAAGCGCCTGACGCGGCGTCACGCGCCCGCTCGGAATTGGCCGCAGCTTCGTGCGCCCCATTTTGTCGTCGATATCGCTGTCGTACCACATGTTGACCGCGTTCGCAGCGCCCGCCATCAGGTAGCCGCCGAGCAGCGTCCACACCACCAGATACCACGGCGGCGCGCCGCGCGGCGTGATGAACATGCCGGCCAGCGTCGTGAACAGCAGCAGTGAGATCACGCGCGGCTTCGTCAGTGCGATGTATGCCGACAACGTATCTGCCACAGCTGCTCCGCGCACCGTCGCCAGAGTCGCTGCTGCGAACGCCGCGGACAACAAGGCGAACAGCGCGTGCATCGTCACGTCAGCCGGCGGCAGCGCCGCCCATACCAGCACCGCGCCGATCATTACGTCTGCCAGAGCAAATGCAACCGCCAGAACAGCAAAGCGCTTGACGTCACCCGACGCACGCGTCAGCCAGGCCAGCACTGCCGTCAACACCAGCAACATGCCAGCGCCGACCACAGCGACGCGGTGCGTCAAATCCACCCATGCACCCGGCGCACCAGCGAAGTCGCACGCCGGCCAGCTTCCGCAGGACATCCCTGCTCCGGCGGCGCGAACCAGCAGACCAGTGGCGAGTGCCACAACCAGAAGCACCACCGCGCCAGCCGCAGCCGTTGCCAGAGCGCGGCTGCCGGCCTTCAACGTTTGCGGAACGGCGATGTTTTCATTCATGAGCGAGTGTGCGAGATTGCCCGCCTCACCGATGATCGGCGAGACGGGTGCATGAAGTCAGTGCTGCCCTGCCGGCTGGCTGCTATTGCGCGCGTCCAGCGCCGGGCGATCGCTCTGCACAGTCGGAATCGTTGCGAAGTTGTATTCCGGCGGCGGTGACGGGATCATCCACTCGAGCGTGTTGCCCTCCCACGGGTCCGCAGGCACTTCCTGCTTCGCGCGCACGGACTTGATGAAGTTGATGATGAACAACAGCACCGAGAACGCGATCAGGAACGCGCCGATCGACGCCGCAAGGTTGCCGCCCGCCCAGCCGCGGTCAGCCGAATACGTCGCAATACGGCGCGGCATCCCCTCGAGGCCGAGCAGGTGCATCGGGAAGAACGTCAGGTTGAACCCAATGAACATCGTGTAGAAATGCAGCTTGCCCAGCTTGTCGTCGAGCATGCGGCCGATCATCTTCGGCATCCAGTAGTACAACCCGGCAAAAATACCGAACACCGAACCACCGAACAGCACGTAGTGGAAGTGCGCCACTACCCAGTAGCTGTTGTGCAGATACGAATTCACCGGCCCCGCCGCCTGAATCACGCCGGTGATGCCGCCGACGACGAACGTGCTCAAAAAGCCGATGCACATCAGCAGCGGCGTCTTCAGATTCAGCGAACCGCCCCACATCGTGAAGATCCAGTTGAAGATCTTCACGCCGGTCGGCACCGCGATCACCATCGTGGTGAAGATGAAGAAGCGCTCGATCGTCGGGCTGACGCCGCTGACGAACATGTGATGCACCCACGTGGTGAAGCCGAGCACGCCGATCAGCGCCGTCGAGACCACCACCGCTTTCAAGCCGAAGAGCGGCTTGCGCGAGAACACCGGCAGAATTTCCGAAATCACACCCATCGCCGGCAGCACCATGATGTAGACCGCCGGATGCGAATAGAACCAGAACATGTGCTGCCACAGGCGCGCGTTGCTCGTGGTGAAGAACTGCGTGGAGAAATTGCGATCCGCCACCAGCATGACCAGCGCCGCCGTCAGCACCGGCGTCGCCAGCAGCACCATCACCGCCGTGGTGACCATCGCCCACACGAACATGGGGATGCGCCATGCGGTCATACCGGGCGCGCGCATCGTCACCACGGTGACGAGGAAGTTCACGGCGCCGAGCGTGCTGCCGATGCCCGACAGAATCAGGCCGAGCAGCCAGATGTCCATGCCCGACTGCGGCGAATACGTCGAATTTGAGAGCGGCACATAGGCCGTCCACGCCGCCGCCGAGCGATCACCGACGGTGAAGGCAATCGACATGACGAGGCCGGCGCCGAGCGTGATCCAGAAGCTGAACGCATTCAGCCGCGGGAAGGCCACGTCGCGCGCGCCGATCATGATCGGCAGAAAGTAATTGCCGAACCCACCCACCAGCATCGGGATGGTGAACAGAAAAATCATGCCGGTGCCGTGCATCGTGAACACCTGGTTGTAGGTGTTCGGATCGACCAGCGTCATCCCCGGCGCCGCCAGCTGGGTGCGGATCACCAGCGCGAGAATGCCGGAGGCAACGAAGAAGACGAAGGCCATCACCATATACATGAGGCCGACTTTCTTGTGGTCGACCGTGGCCAACCACCCGAGCAGGCCATTCTTGGCCTTGTCTTGCGAACTGACGGGAATGCTGATGCTTGCCATATGTTGGTGCTATCTTGTGAATCGTGCGCACCACACGCAGCAGCGCTGCGTAATGCACAACGAAAGCAGATTTACTTCGTCGCCACGGCGCCCGAGGCCGCCACAGCGCCCCGGTACCACGCTTCGAATTCAGCTTCAGGCACGACTTTGACGTTATTCAGCATGTAGGCATGCTGCAAGCCGCAGTAGAAGTTGCACTGGCCGATGTAGTCGCCGGGCTGCGCGTTCTCAATGAAGATCGCCGTGCGCTCGCCGGGATTCACGTAGAGCATCGGGCCGAGCTGCGGCACCCACCAGGCGTGAATCACGTCGGCTGCCGTCAGGTCGAGCCGAATCGTTTTGCCGGCCGGCAACACGAGCGGCTTTGCGTCGTTGCTATCCGTCATCAGCGCGCCGTCGGTCTTGTACGAATACTGCCAGAACCACTGCCGTCCGGTGACCTCGATCACCAGGTCGACCTTGGCGGCATCTTCAATACGCTGTGCAGCGACCTTGTCGCCCAGCGCGTGCACGCGTGCGACAGGCGCCGTCGACGAGCCATGGCCAGCGAGCTGACCAGCCGTGTCGATGGACATGAAGAACACTGCAGCGACGACAATCGCTGGCACGATCGTCCAGCCGAGTTCGGCCAGGTTATTGCCATGCGTTTGCACGGGCGAATCGGCTGTGCTCTTGCGACGGAAGCGCACCGCTGTCACCAGCAGCAACGCCTCCACGAGCACGAACGTGACGACGGCAAAAATAAGGACGACGTCGTAGAGGTTCTTGATGAGCTGTGCGTCGGGAGTTGCGGGAGGGAGCATGTTTGTTCTTTTCCTGACCCTAAACAGTTTAGGCGCACCGTGCCAAATGGCAATGTGGCCGCTGGATTTTAACCGATCAGCTTCGTCGGTCGTATGACGTTCGGCGGGGAGAAATTGCGCGATTGCTCATGAGCGGGAATCTGCGCAACGCAGCGAACTCTGCGATCTGCCTCATCTGAATTGCCTGAATTTGCGTACTGCCGATGCGCGATCGCCGTATCTCACCTCAATTCATTGCACCGGAAACCAATATTTGTTCGCGATTTGCCTGATTTACGCTTAATTTTCGTTTTTTGTCATGGCAACCTCTCTGCAAGCTTACGGCAAAAGCAACGCGTGCTGCAAAGATAAGCGTCATAGCTGAAGGCATAACTGGAGTCGTAGCTGGAGTCATGAATAAAGCATTGCACCACGATCGCCTGAAAAGCCGCTGAGCATCTGCGCTGAATGCGGATGTTCAGCGGGCGCCGGCATGACGCAGTCGTCACCATTTGACAAGTGGAATTACTTCTCTATAATACTGTTTAATTCGATTCATCGGATGAATCCAAGTTATCCGACCCATCCAGATTGACGTCTGGATTGCAGGGAACAGGACACCGCCGAAATGCGTAAGCAGCCTTCCGAATTGCTCCACTACATCTTCGACAACGCACATTCGTTGCCGGACGGCAAGCTGCCGTCGCTCGATATTCTGAGCCTGCGCCTGAAGATCAGCACCGGCAAACTGCGTGAACAGCTGGAAGTCGCACGAGCACTCGGAATTGTCGATGTGCGTCCGCGCACCGGCATCCGGCTGACCGAATACGCATTTGCGCCGGCGGTGCAGTTCAGCCTGCTGTACGCGCTTTCGCTGGACCACGGCCTCTTCGACAGCTTTTCAGAGCTGCGCAATCACGTCGAGTTCGCTTTCTTCCACGAAGCCGTCGACAAACTTGCGCCCGAAGACCACGCACATCTGAAAGCGCTGGTGCAGCAGGCGTGGGACAAGCTGGAGGGGAGCACGGTGCGCATTCCCCATGCGGAACATCGCGACCTGCATCTGACGCTCTTCAGCCGCCTCAACAACCCGTTCGTGCGCGGGCTGCTGGAGGCCTATTGGGACGCCTACGAAGCCGAAGGGCTGAGCGTCTTCAGCGACTACGAGTACCTGCACGAAGTGTGGCAGTACCACGACGGCATCGTCAACGCCATCGTGCTCGGCAACCACGAAGAAGCCTATCGTCTGCTGGTTCAGCACACCAAACTGATCCAGCGCATTCCGAAATTCAAGTCGACACGCTCGCGCGCTGCCGCGCGACACAGTCTCCCTGAGGAGCTTTCATGATCTCGAATCCGACAACAACCTCTCCCGCCAATCAGCCGGCCGGCCCGGCCTTTATCGTGAACGATTTCTCGATCACGGCAGCGACGAAGAACGGCTCCGGCAGCCAGACGGCCAACCTGGCACTCCTGCGCGCACTGTTCAAAATGGGCATCCCTGTCAGCGGAAAGAACCTCTTTCCGTCGAACATCCAGGGCCGCCCGACGTGGTACACAATCCGCACCAGCGGCGATGGCTTCATCGCCCGCCGCGACGAGTCCGAAATCGTCGTCGCGCTGAACCCCGACACTGCGCTCGAAGATCATGACAAAACCGCGACCGGCGGCGCCTTCATTTACGAAGAATCGATCAAGATGCCGCTGCAGCGTGACGACATCAGCTACTACCCGATTCCTGCCAAGCGCATCGCCGCAGCGCTCGAAAAAGATCCCAAGCTGAAGACGTATTCAGCCAACATGGTCTATGTCGGCGTCCTGATGTGGCTGCTCGGCATCGAAGAGCGCGAAATGGAAGCCGCTCTCATGCACCATTTCAAGGGCAAGCAGAAGCCGGTGGACTCCAACATGAAGGTCGTCCGCACCTCGATCGAATGGGCGCAGGCGAACCTCACGAAGACCGACCTGTACCGGGTCGAGCGCATCGACAAGACGAAGGGCCTGATCATGATCGACGGCAACACCGCCGGCGCCCTCGGCGCGATCTACGGCGGCGTCAACTTCGTCGCCTGGTATCCGATCACGCCGGCCACCAGCGTGGCCGACGGCATCACCGATTACCTGCCGCGTCTGCGCATCGATTCTGAAACCAAGGCGCCGACCTACGCAGTGATTCAGTCCGAGGACGAGCTTGCCGCGCTCGGCATGGTGCTCGGCGCCGGCTGGGCTGGCGCCCGCTCGATGACCAGCACCTCCGGCCCAGGCATCTCGCTGATGGCGGAGTTCTCCGGCCTCGGCTATTTCGCCGAAATTCCCGCCGTGATCTGGGATGTGCAGCGCATGGGTCCCGCCACCGGCCTCCCCACCCGCGTCTCCCAGGGCGACATCCTCAAGGCGTACTGGCTCGGCCACGGCGACACAAAGCACGTGATCCTGCTCCCAGGCGACCCGTTCGAGTGCTTCGAAATGGGCTGGCGCGCATTCGACCTGGCCGAACGGCTGCAGACTCCGGTTTTCGTCCTGAGCGACCTCGATATCGGCATGAATCAGTGGATGTGCAAGCCGTTCGAGTATCCGACCGAGGACATGGACCGCGGCAAGGTGCTCACCGCCGAACAGATCACCGAGATGAAGGGCTTCGCCCGCTACAAGGACGTCGACGGCGACGGCATCGGCTGGCGCACGCTTCCCGGCACAAATCATCCGCTCGCCTCGTATTTCACCCGCGGCTCCGGCCACAACGAGCGCGCCCAGCTGTCCGAGCGCAGTGAGGACTGGGAGCACAACATGGAGCGGCTGACGCGCAAGTTCGAAACAGCGCGCGCGCTGGTGCCGGCGCCTCAGATCGACATCGTCGAGGGTGCCGACATCGGCATCATCTGCTTCGGCAGCACCATGCCGGCGGTGGAAGAAACGCGCGAACTGCTCGCTCGCAAGGGCGTCAAGACCAGCATGCTGCGCCTGCGCGCCCTGCCGATGAATCAGCAGGTGCACGATTTCATCGGAGCGCATAAGCGCACCTTTGTCGTCGAAATGAACACCGACGCTCAGCTCGCGTCACTGCTGACGCTGCACGCACCCGAATTCGCCACACGCCTCGTGCGCACCAACAACAACAGCGGCCTGCCCGTCTCGGCAGCCTGGCTGATCAAGCGCATCGAAGGCGCAAAGTAAGCGAAAGCGAAACGAAAGCGAAACAAAAGCGAAACGAAAGCGAAAACGAGATGTAGTCGAAGTCGCTGTGCAGCGCCAGGGCGCTGCACAGCCATGAAGGCAAATATTCCATGACACAGACCATCAGCAGCGGACCTTCCGGCATCGCGCAGAGCATGCCACTCTCCGGCCTGACCAAAAAAGCCAACATCAACATCATCGGCCTTGAAAAGGGCGATTACAAAGGCGGAGACAGCACCCTGTGCAACGGCTGCGGCCACGACTCGATCTCCGCGCAGATCATCACCGCCTGCTATGAACTCGGCATCCAGCCCGAGGCGCTCATCAAGTTCAGCGGCATCGGCTGCTCATCCAAGTCGCCGGCGTACTTCATGAGCCGCTCGTTCGGCTTCAACTCGCTGCATGGACGCATGCCGTCCGTCGCGCAGGGCGCACTGATGGCGAACCATTCGCTGCAGGGCCTCGGCGTCAGCGGCGACGGGGACACCGGCTCGATCGGCATCGGCCAGTTCATGCACCTCGTGCGGCGCAACCTGCGCATGGTGTACATCATCGAGAACAACGGCGTCTACGGCCTGACGAAGGGCCAGTTCAGCGCTACCTCGGACATCGGCCAGGAACTTAAGCACGCCGGCAAGAACGAACTGCCCCCGATCGACCTGTGCCGCGAGGCCATCATCGGCGGCTGCGGCTTCGTCGCGCGCTCCTTTGCCGGCGATCCGAAGCAGGTCGTGCCGCTCATCAAGGCCGCTCTGCGCCATCGCGGCACCGCCGTGCTGGACATCATCAGCCCGTGCGTGACTTTCAACAACAAAGACGACAGCACCAAGAGCTACGCCTGGGGCCGCGAACACGACGAACGCATCCACGACATTCAGTTCGTTCCCAACGCTTCAGAAATTCAGGTGGATTACCCCGCCGGCGAAGCCAGGGAAGTCGAACTCCATGACGGCTCCAAAATCGTGTTGCACAAAGTCGACGAAGCCATGCACGATCCGACCGACAAGCACGCCGCCATTCGCCTGCTCACTGAGGCGCACGACAAGCAGGAATTTGTCACCGGCCTGCTCTATGTGGACCCTAATCGCGAAAACCTCGCGGAAATCCACGACCTCGGCGAAATGCCCCTCGCCCACATCCCGAATGACAAGCTGCGCCCGAGCCGCGAGAGCCTGCAGAAGCTCATTGCAGGAATGTTCTAGGCAATGACTCTCGACCCCAACACGCTCTCCCTAGACGAACAGGTCTCTCTTCTGATGCAGGGCACGGATTTCGGCGACGAAACGCTGGCCCGCACGATGGCGCGTGAGCTGCGCACACGGCTCGAAATCAGCAAAAACACCGGCAAACCGCTTAAGATCTATTGCGGCTACGATCCGCGCACGTCCGACCTGCACCTCGGCCACACGATCACGATGCGCAAGCTGCGTCAGTTTCAGGAGCTTGGGCACGAGGTCGTCTTCCTGATCGGCAACTACACGAGCCTGCTCGGGGACCCGTCCGACAAAAACAAGGCGCGCGAATTGCTCACCGCCGAAGACGTCGCTCGCAACGGCCGCACGTATTCGGAACAGGCGTTTCGCATCCTGGACCCGCAGCGCACGCTGGTGCGCTTCAACGCAGAATGGCTCAGCGCCCTGAGCTTTCTTGACGTGATCAAGATCGCGCAAAATTTCACCGTGCAGCAGTTTCTCACGCGTGAAAATTTTGCCCTGCGCATCGAAAAAGGGGAGCCGATTTACCTGCACGAGACGTTCTACGCCCTCATGCAGGGATACGACGCCGTCGCTCTCGAGACCGACGTACAGGTGGGTGGCAGCGACCAGTTGTTCAACATCCTCACCGCCGGCCGCAAGCTGCAGGAAGCACACGGCCAGCGCCCGCAGATCGGGCTGTTCGTCAAGATTCTCCCGGGCACGGACGGTGTGGTGAAGATGTCGAAGTCACTCGGCAACCACATTCCGATCCTGGCCTCTCCGGAGGACATGTACGGCAAGGTGATGAGCGTGCCGGACTCGGCGCTGCAGGTGTACTTCGAGCTGGCGACGCGCTACACGCCGGCCCAGGTCGAAGCGGTCAAGGCCAGGCTGACCAGCGGCGTGAACCCGCGCGACGTCAAAATGGAGCTGGCTCGCGAAATCGTCTCGATCTTCCACGGCGACGAAGCCGCTCAGGTCGGCGAACAGCATTTCATCAATCTGTTCCAGAAAGGCGACGTGCCGGATGAAATGCCGGAGATCGTGCTCTCCGAAGCCCGCAACATCGTCGATGTCATCGCCGCGGCCGGCTTCACCAAGAGCAAGGGCGACGCCAAGCGCCTGATCGAGGGCGGCGCCGTCAGCATCGACGGCGAAAAAATCTCCGATTGGAAATCCGACGCCCGCCCTGGTGTGCTCAAGGCCGGCAAGCGCAACTTCGCGCGGCTGGTTTGAGGAGAAGCAGCGAGTGGATAGTGATAGTAGATAGTGGATAGTGATAGTGATCGACTGCGTTCGGCAAGTCATGATCACACACCACTATCCACTACTATCACTATCTACTATCCACTATCCACTATCCACTCTCTCTTCACGCAACCACGAATTCGTCCGAGATCTCGAGGGCTCTGTCGATGATCTCCAGGCCGAAATCGAGTTCTTCCTTCGTCACGCACAGGGGCGGGTTGGCAAAGAAGTTGTTCCAGCGCACGAACGTGAACAGTCCGTTGTCGTTGAAGAACTTCTTGATGAGGTTCATCACCTCCATGTCCTTGCCCGACGCGTTGTACGGCGCCATCGGCTCCTTCGTCTCGCGGTTCTTCACCAGTTCGAAAATCGAGAACAGCCCGATGTTGCGCACGTCACCGACGGACGGGTGCTTTTCCTTCAGCTCGCCCATGCGCTTCGCCAGGTACTCGCCCTGCGTCGCCGCATTCTCGACCAGCTTATCGTCGATCAGCACGTTGATGGCGGCGATCGCAGCGGCGCAGCTCACGGCATGGCCGCCGTACGTCAGCCCTGCCCAGAGCACGTGGTTGTCGAAATACTTGCCGATCTCTTCGCTCACGATGCAGTTGCCGAGCGGCAGATAGCTGCTGGTCAAGCCCTTGGCCATCGTCATGATGTCCGGCGTGATGCCGTAGTGCTCGACGGCGAACATCTTTCCAGTGCGCCCGAAACCGCACATGACTTCATCGCAGATCAGGAAGATGCCGTATTTGTCGCACAGCGCGCGCAGGCCCTGATAGTACGACTTCGTGGGGATGATGATGCCGTTCGTGCCGGTGATCGTCTCCGTGATGATCGCGGCGATGTTCTGCGGACCTTCGAACTTGATGATGTCTTCGGTCTGGTTCAGGCATTCCTGCATGAACTGCTCTTCGGTGATCGGCAGGCGACAGCGATAGTAGTAGGGATCGGGGAAACGCACGACGCCCGGAATGCCCGGCTCCGCCGCCCAGCGCCGCGGATCGCCGGTCAGGGTCATCGATCCGGCCGTGCCGCCGTGGTAGCCGCGGTAGCGCGCCATGATCTTGTGCTTGCCGCTGACCATGCGCGCGATCTTGATCGCATTCTCGACGGCTTCGGATCCACCCAGCGTGAAGAAGCTCTTCTTCAAATTGCCGGGCGTGATCTTCGCAAGCATTTCGCCGAGAACGGCACGCGGCTCCGTAGTGGCATACGGGTTCATGTACGCCACTTTATCGAGCTGGTCGACGATCGCCTGTTTGACGCGCTGATTGCCATGACCGATGTTCACGCTCATCAGCTGTGAGTTGAAATCGATGTAGCGCTTGTCGTCGGCCGTCCAAAAATAGACGCCCTCCGCGCGACTCGCAGTCAGTGGCGTATAACCGCCCTGCATGCTCCATTCGAACAAGGTGTATTCCTTGCTCTTCTCGATGATTTCTTTTTCCGTGAGTGCCATAATTTGGAGTGTAACCCAGCACAGGTTCTCGCGTACGCTGGGACGCTGGGACGCTGGAGTGCATCCACAGTTACGGGCGAATAGGGACAGCAAATTTTCCTCACGCGAAGCCGCGAAGAACGCGAAGGAAAACGTTTGTGATGGCGTTCCACGCCCTCAATCAGGGACGATTTAAGAGCGATTTAAGGACGATTCTTCAGCAACGGAATGGACACTGCTTCGCGTTCTTCGCGGCTTCGCGTGAGACAAATCCGCTGTCTAAATCCACCCTAAACTGCGGATGCACTCAGTTTCGAAATCTCAAATTCTCTGTAACTGCTCAGGCCTAAATCAGTATTTCCCGCGAAACGCGCTATTCCTTCCCCCTTCGGGGGGAAGGAATAGCGCGTTTCGCGTTGGAAAAATGGATGGCCTGAGTAGTTACACTTCTCTAGTATTCGCTCGACGGCGGCGGCTCGCTCAGCGGCAGGCCGAGCGCACGCACGTGGTCTTCGAGCTTCTTCGTGCTCGGTTCCACCAGCGTCGACCCGTCCGGAAACAGCAGCGTCGGAATGCTGCGAAATCCGTTGTTGACGGATTTCACGTACTCTTCCGCATCCTTGCTCTTGTCCACGTCGATCCACTCGTACGCAACCTTGTACTTCTCCATCCACGAACGCGCACGGCGCGTGTCGCCGCACCACATGGCGCCATAAAACTTAATTGCCTGTTCAGTCATCTCGGTTTCTCTCCTGTTGCGCTACTTCAATTCCTGCTTCACAGCTGCGTACAACGCTTCGGCATGCAGCTCGCGCAACGACAAGCAGCGCGCATCCATCTGTTCTGCAAGCTTGCGCGCCAACCCCTGGTCGAACGCCGCATGCTCCATGTTGATCACAACCGACCGAATGTGCTCATCGCGAAACTGATTCGCGATCCGATGCGCCTCGACCTGCGGCGGCATATTGCTCATGCTCACGTTGCCGGCCCCGTCGGTCAGCATAATAAACAGGGGCATCACCTCGGGGTGCAGCCGCTTTTCACGCTGAATCACGTGATCCGAAAGCGTGAGGCCGGCAGTCAGCGGCGTCTTTCCGCCCACCG
>CAXNFZ010000017.1:0-21073 GCA_964201495.1 Chloroflexota bacterium
TTCGTGATTCCACGTCAACCGAGCGGCGCCGAAGCGCCAGCGGCGTTCTGATGCTTGTCCCTGCATGACGATGTTGTGGCTTTCGGTAACTTACTACCTGCGATATTTCGTTCACCGACTTCCTGAATCGCACTGATTCAGCAAATGAAATCGGCGAAGCGGCTTACACGGGTATTAGTTTAGTAATCAAAACGCGTATGTCAAGATATTTATGTGACAAACCGCGTGAGAAGACGTGACGCATGTTCGGATTGTCAACTTGACAAAATTATGGGGTCGGCGTCCCCAATTGAATTGCATTCAACTTGCGCCAGATGAAGCGCCGCGCGGCGCTGGGAGGACCTGCTTCTCGATAGATCGGAAGGCCGTTTTGTTCGCCGATCCGCTGACGCACCTGCACCCACCAGGCAATTGCGCGTTCTGGCTGGCCTTCGAGCAGGTCGCTGCTGATGCGCAGGGATGTGCCGCGCGTTTCGAACACAGGCACGGTAATGGCGCCGGCGGGCTGGATTTGCACCACGTAGACTTCGTTCGGCCGCAGGATCCCGACGCTGAGCCATTCCAACAGCAGGGCAGGGTCTTCGATCTGCGCGTTGTCGACCGGGCTGATGAGCTGGGGGGGCGGGTACGATTCACGCGCTGTCGGTGCAATGATCAGGTACGGAGTGGCGGGTGCGGCGGTGGCAATGGCTGCGCCGCTGACGTTGAGTGTATCGCCGACCTGAATCAGGCATTGCTTATTGAGGTTCAGATCCGGGTTGATGCGAATCAGATCGTCGATGCTGAGATTGAACTGTGCTGCAATAACGCTGCATGAGTCACCCTGCTTGACGACGTAAGTGCCGCCTGCGGCGGCCTGGGGTGGCGGCGGCGGTGTGTAGTCGGGCGCAAGTGTCTCAGTTGGTCCGGGTGTGGGCGTCGCGGCGGGCACGATCACCTCGTCGCCGATCTGTAAGTTGCTGCAGGAGTCGTCGTTGAGCTGGTTGACGCGCAAAAACTCCGAGTAGGGCACGCCGAGTGCTTTGGCGATGCCGCCGCACGTGTCACCGGAGACGACAGTGTACTTGGTCGGCGGGACCGGCGTGCGTGTGGGCTGCACGAATTCGGTCGGCGAGGCAGTAGGCGGCGCGAGTTCCGCAAGTTGGAACGCCGGGGTAGGCGTGCCGATCAGAGCGACCCCGACTGGCGTCGCCGTCGCGTCAACTTCGACGACGGCCACACGCTGCAGAAGCCAGTATCCACCGCCGAGCAGGGCAGCTGTAATCACGACGACGCTGATCACACCCCATGGAATGCGCGGACGGGCGCGTGACGCAGGCGTGCGCGGTGCGCCTGGCCGCGCCGTGCGCGGTGTCTGCGGTGTGCGGCTGCTGATGCGCTGTCGTTCACGCTCGTACGCTTTTTCGATTTCAGCCAGCGGGATGGCGCCTGTTTCACCGAACTGATGGCCGCACGTGTCGCAAATTGCGGCGTCGGAAGCCACGCGCGACCCACAGGCGGGGCAGCGCTTGATGTCGCTGGGGGCGCGGCGTGTCTCCTCCATCGCTTACGCGCTCCGCACGCCATCGAGGCCCAGGGCGGGGGCGTTGTTTTGCATAGCAGTCAGCACGTTTTGGATGTGCTCATCGAGTGGAACGCCCAGATTTGCAGCGGCCTTTTCGATGTCATCTCGGTGCACGCCGGCGGCGAAGGTCTTCTCCTTCCACTTTTTCTTGATCGACGAAATCTGGACATCCGCAATGTTTTTACTCGGCCGAACGAATGCGACCGCTGCCACGAGTCCGGTGAGCTCATCCACCGCCATTAGTGTTTTCTCCATCGGCGATGTGGGCACCACTCCTGTGCGCTCGGTGGCGTGCGCCAGGATTGCCTGCAGGATATCGTCGTCCCATCCGAGTGTGCGCAGGTGTTCGACGCCTGTAACAGGGTGCCCTGTGCTCAGGTCGGGGTAGCGCTGATAGTCGAAGTCGTGCAGCAGTCCGACGAGGCCCCAGCGATCAGCATCGCCTCCATAGCGCGGCGCATACCAGCGCATCGCAGTTTCGACGGAAAGCATGTGACGAAGGAGAGCCGGATCGGTGGTCCATTCCGTCACGATGGACCAGGCTGCGTCGCGTGTGTGCTCCATATCGCGAGAGTCTAACAGACAGCCCGTGCAGGGCGCATCCGCAGTTTGGGGCGAATTTCAACAGAGGGCGCGGAAGGCCATAACAAGCTTTTTCTTCGCGTTCTTCGCGGCTGCGCGTGAGAAATATGTCGGTCGTCGGCTATTGCCCCGGACGCGTCACCCAGAGTTCGATGACCGCGTTCAACGTCGCAGGCACTTCGCGAAACTGGCTCCAGCCGATCGAGCGATACGGTCGGCGATCAGCCGCGAATCCGACGGCGTCGATGCCCATTCCGCGGCACAGCATCAGAGCGCGGTCAAGGTGAAAATTCTGCGTCACGAGCACCGCATCCGTGATGCCAAACGTTAGTTTGGCGCGCAGACACGTGTCGTACGTGCTGCGTCCGGCCCCGTCGATGCGTATGGCGGAGTCGGGCACGCCGAGCAGCAGTGCAGTGCGGCGCATGGCTGCCGGTTCGTCATAGGTTTCGTGGCGGCGGTCGCCGCTCATCAGCAGCACGTCGACCTTGCCGGCGCGGTACAGATCGACGGCTGATGCGACGCGGTCGTAGAGCATCGCTGTGGGGTAGCCGTTGCGCACGCCGGCGCCGAATACGATGGCGACGCTGCGCTGTGGGGTCGACGCCGCCTGCGCGAACACGGCCCCGTGCGCGGCGATCGCCGCGGCCCCGCGCGCCGCCAGAGGCAGCGCAGCGAGGACTGCAATGATGAGCAAGCCGAACCGTTTCACTTCTTTTTATGCAGGCTTTCTGCATTGAAGGCGCGCGGGAGCAGCGCTCCCACGGTGGTGGTTTCATATGCGCCGGTTTTGTCGGCCAGGATCACGACCGTGTCCATACCGAATTCGGACATGAACTGTCGGCATGCGCCGCACGGTGAACCACCGTCGTCGGTGATCACCGCGATGGCGACAAACTCGCGTGCACCCTCGCTGACCGCCTTGACGTACGCAGTTCGTTCAGCGCAGATCGAAACGCCGTACGAGGCGTTCTCCACGTTGCAGCCGCCGAATACCTCGCCGTCTTCCGTCAGCAGTGCCGCCCCGACGCGGTAACCGGAGTAGGGCACATGCGCGTTGGCGCGCGTGTTGTCCGCAACCTCGATCAGAACCTGTGCTACATCATCCGGGATGCGACGGCGGCGCGGCTTGGTCACTTTCACGGTGTCTGGTGTCGTCTTCGTGATCGGGGTCTCCGATTTTTTGGTCGTGTTGGTCGTTCGAGGCACGTATCACCTTTACCTTGAGTATCCGGCGGTCGCGCACGCCGAGGACTTCCATTACAAGTCCGTCACTGTGCACGTGGTCGCCTGGAGTTGGAATTTTGCCGAGCTGGTCGTAAATGTACCCGCCGAGCGTGTCGTTTGATTCGTTGCTGAGCTGCGTGTGAAGAAGCTCATTCACGTCGTCGATGTGTATGCCTGCGTCGAATTCGTATCCGCTGCCGTCGGGCAGGGCAATGAACTTGGGTTCTTCGGCGTCGAATTCGTCCTGGATCTCGCCGACGATCTCCTCGAGGATGTCTTCGATCGTCACCATGCCGGCGGTGCCGCCGAACTCGTCGACCACGATGCACATGTGCACGCGCGATTTCTGGAGCTCCTGCAGCAGATCGTTCACTGGCTTTGCTTCGGGCGTGAAGGTCACCGGCCGCAGCATCGTGTCGATGGCGGGGCTGCGGCCTTCCGCCAGAGCACGCAGCAGATCTTTGGCATACAGCACACCGATGATGTCATCGATCGTGCCGCTGTGCACCGGGATGCGTGAATGACCGGCGCGGACCAGGGTCGCCAGCGCCTGATCGAACGGCATGGTCGAGTCGATGGCGATGATGTCGATGCGCGGCACCATCACTTCTCGGGCGACGGTGTCGCCGAAATCGAGCACCGACAAGATCATCGCTTTTTCCTCGATCTCGATCAGCCCCTCTTCCTCGCCCGCGTCGACCATGGTCTTCAGCTCCGCTTCTGTGACGAGTGTCGCACTTTCTCGCTTTTGTCCTCCGAAGGGAATCGAGAGGGTGTTGCTGAAGATCACCGCGAAGCGCACGAGGGGGGACAGCAGCAGACTGAACATCTGCATCGGCCGCACGAGTGCGAGCGCGATGGGTTCGGTGTGCCGCATGGCCAGCGCTTCGGGCACCAGTCGACCGAAAATGAACAACCCCAGCGCCGTCAGAAAAACCACGGTGCCGAAAGCAAGCACATAGATGGGATTTTCGCTGCCGGGGCCAAGCGCAAAGATACCTCGCACACGCGCAGCGAGCGGTTGTGTGAAGTAGGTCGCGGCCAGCGCCGCTGCCGTCACCTGGCTAAGCAGCGCGCCGATCTCGGCGGTCGCCAGGAAGCGGCCGCTGTTGTCGGTCAGATGCTGAATAGCGCGGGCCGAGGCGACGCCGCGCTGCTCCAGCTCGACCAGGCGCGAGCGTCGAAAATTGACCAGCGCGCTGCGTGCGAGCGCAAAAAAGATGCGCCCAGCCACTGCCAATGCCAGGAAAGGAATTTGCAAATCTATCATTACTGACGTTCCGTGAAAACCAGCTCACGGTGTGTACTAGACATGGCGACGAATTACACGCGCCGGGGCGCCGACGGCCAGGGAATCGTCCGGCACATTTTTCGTCACCACGGAACCGGCTCCGGTGCGCGCTCGTTCGCCCATTTCGACGGGCGCGATGAGCAGGGTGTCGCTGCCGACGAATGCGCCGGCGCCGATGCGTGTTCGATTCTTGTTCTTGCCGTCGTAGTTGCACGTGATTGCGCCGGCGCCGTAGTTGACGTCGGGACCGCACTCCGTGTCGCCCATGTAGCTGAAGTGGCCGATGTGCGTGCCGGCGCCGATCGAGCTGTTTTTCGCTTCTGCGAAATTGCCGATGTGCACGTTCTCGTGCACGGTGCATCCCGGCCGCAGCCGTGAGAACGGCCCCATGTGCACGTGCGCTGCAAGCGTCGATTCGAGCACCACAGATTTTTCGATATGGCAGTCATCGCCGACGACTGCGTCGCGCAGCAGTGAGTCCGGCCCGATGACGCAGTTCTCGCCGATGCGCGTGCCGCCCAGCAGATGCGTGTTCGGCAGAATTGTGGTGTCCATGCCGATTTCGACGCCAGGCTCGATGTATGTCGTGGCGGGGTCGGTGATGGTGACTCCATTGAGCATATGCGCGCGGTTCACGCGCCGGCGCAGCGCAAGCTCGGCGTCGGCCAGGTCGACGCGGGTGTTGATGCCGATGAATTCGTCGGCGTCGCCGCTGATCACGGCTGTGACGCGGCGTCCGTCTGCGATGGCGATTTCTGCCAGGTCGGTCAGAAAATATTCGCCTTTGCGCGGGTTGGCGCGCACGCGGCGCAGCGCGTCCCACATCCATGCGCCGTCAAAGCAGTAGAGGCCGACATTGACTTCCTGAATGGCCAGCTGTTCCGGGGAACAGTCGACTTCTTCGACGATCGCCTGCACCGCACCGTGCGAATCGCGCGCAATGCGCCCGAACCCGCGCGCGTTGGGGGTAACGAGCGTCGTCATGGCGACCGCTGCGCCAGTTTCGCGACGAGCGCGCAGCATCTGCTGCATTGTTTCGGCGCGGATCAAGGGCATATCCGCGTACATGACGATGACGTCTGTTGCATCGGCTGCTGTGAGCTCGGCCATGCGGACTGCGTGGCCGGTGCCGAGCTGTTCCGCCTGAAAGGCTACGTCACATTGCCCGTCGAGCGCTTCCTGCACGTCGGCGGCGTCCGGGTGCACGACGACGATTGGCGGTGCTGCACTGGCCTGCTGCGCCTGCTGAAGGCAGTGCTCGATGAATGGTCGCCCGCCCAGCGGGTGCAGCACCTTTGCGGTGCGCGACTTCATGCGGGTGCCCCTGCCTGCGGCCAGGACGACGACGCGGGCAGCGAGTGTGGCGTTGGGTTCGTGTGTCATCAGGGAAAAACGAGAATGCAGAATCGAGAATGAAGCGTCGCTCCGAAACTCAATTCTGCATTCTCTACTCAGTAGGCTGGGGAGGCTGGGATCGAACCAACGAATGTCGCATCCAGAGTGCGATGCCTTACCACTTGGCGACTCCCCAACTGATGGCGCGAATCATAGCACACTTCTGGAAAGGATGACCGCTTCGGGCGCATTCACCAAAAGAGGCAAATATCTCTCACACGAAGAACGCAAGAACGCGAAGAACACGAAGAACACGAAGAACACAAAGAGGTCTGAATTCCGTCGCCGAAGAAACTTTCTCAAGCGAAGGCACGGAAAAGCCATCACACGTTATTCCTTCGCGTTCTTTGCGGCTTCGCGTGAGAAAAATCTGCAGTCGAAAGCTGCCCCAAACTGCGAATGCACCCTTACCGATCTCGCTTTGCGCGCCGTCTGTAATCCGGCGCAGTGTTGGTCAGCACGACACAAAATGCCTTGTCCTGCATGCGCGAGGCCAGACGCGGATCGAACTGCTCGGGGTCGACGTTGCTGGCGATCATGGTCGGCAGTCGGTTGCGGTAGCGGAAGTCGAGCAGTTCGAACAGCACGCCGTCACTCCAAGAGGAGCTGCTTTCGGCGCCGAGGTCGTCGAGGATCAGCACTTGCGCCTCCTTGAATGTGCGCATGCGGCCGCTGTAGCTCTCCTGCTCGGTGCTGCGATCGAAATCCATGGCGCGGCGCAGGGCAGCGAACAGATCGGGCGCGGTCACGAAAATCGTAGCGAGCCCGGTCTGTTGCAGATGGTTGTCGACGGCGGCGCACAGGTGTGATTTTCCATTGCCGCGTTCGCCCCAGATTACCAGCCACTGGCC
Organism: Chloroflexota bacterium; assembly: GCA_964201495.1. Taxonomy (GTDB): domain Bacteria; phylum Chloroflexota; class Anaerolineae; order J036; family Brachytrichaceae; genus CANJQH01. The sequence goes on from CAXNFZ010000017.1 coordinate 6,911, forward strand.
GTCCGGGTTGTCGGCGAATTTTTCGGCGGCGCGCAGGCAGCGCTTGAGCACGGCGCTCTCGGCGCCGTCGATGTCGACGCGAAAGTTGACGAAGGTCTGCGCACGCGTGTGCTGGTTGCGAGAGGAAAACGCTGCTACGGACTGCACGCGCCAGGTGCGCGCGACGCCGCAGTCCGGGCAGGGGCGCAGAGCGCCCTGCGGGTCGAGCACGTAGCGCTTGTTGCCGCATTTTTCGCAGTCGGGCAGGCCGGCGCCGGGGTCGACGGGGGAGTCGGGGTCGCTGCGCCAGTGCGGCTCGTCCTGGCGGTCGCCGGGCGTCGGCCTGGGGCGGCGGGGTGGGGTGCTTTGGTCACTCATCTTCTTCCTCGAGTTCGCGCCGGGCGTTCTCTTCGGCTGCCTGGCGCTCTTCCGGGCTGAATTCTGCCTGCGCACGGCGGTAGGTCGTGCCGCGTCGCGTCGGCTTTCGATCGGCTGCGGTTCGCGCACCTGCCGCCTTTGGCGCGGCTGCTGCCGGTGCAGTGTCGCTGCCGCGTGAGGTCAGCACCGCACGAATATAGTCCCAGCGCAGGGCGTTGGCTGCTGCCGCGCGGTCGAATGCAGCGGACCAATGGACGGCGTCGGTTAATTGTTCGGCCAGTGCGTTGATTTCGCCAGCGACGAGCGGATCGAGCTGGCGATTGACGCGCTGACGATAAATATCGAAGGCCAGTTTGGCCGTCGAGTTCACCGGCAGCGGCGTAAACAGAGTCGGTGACGGATTCAGGATCATTTTCTTGATGTACGTCCACGACTTCTTGTTTTCACGCGCTGCATATTCGAGGGCGGTCTTCCACAATGACAAGTCCGAGACTTCCGTCAGCGTCAGGCGAATTTCCTCGGCGACGTGGCTGCTCGGGGGCAGCCCAATCGTGGATTCGAACAGGACGAGAACTTGTCGCAGCTTCATTTCGTCGTTCGACGGCGCGCGCGCGGTTGCGAGCAGCGCTTCTTCCGATTCGCTGAGCAGCGGAATGAGCGTGCTGAGGTCGGGCGTGGACTGGCGGGCCATATTTCCCAGCATTTCGAAGACGGCGCGTTTGCCGAACAACCCCACGGCATCGCGCATGGCGGCGAACTCTGTGTGCGTTGGAACGCGGTTGAGGCGCATCTTCAGATGGTTGATCTCGTCCGGGAGCGAACGTGTGCGTGCCACGCAAATCTCGTAGTAGTCGCTCGGCCGGGTGGGGGCGTCGGCATAGAGCACACGTTCGCAATGGGCGACGGTGCGATGTGGGGTGCCCATGGCGCGCGGGTGGAGCAGCGCGCGGTGCAGTGCGGCGAAGATCTCTTCGCGTGTGTATCCGCGCGCGGTCCATTCGGCGACGCGCTCGATGTTGTCGGGCGCCGGCGCATAGAAGTCGATCGATTCGAGCCGCGCGATGGCGGCGCCGACTTCGCGCAGGAGCTGGTCGGCGCTGCCGTTCGGTGCAGGCGTCATCGGCACGTTCTCGTAGCTGCGCTCGAATGCGGCGGCGGCGCGGCGGCCGTCGGCGTCGTTGCGGAAATAGCGTATGGCGTCGCCAGCGATCGCCTGCATGAGCGTGCCGCGGGCGACGGCCATCTGCAGGGCCGGCCGCAGCGTGATCGCAGGCATCTGCAGGCCGTCGCGCACGGCTGGATGCGCGAGGATGTCTGCCTCGGTCACCGAGGCCATTTCGCTCTGGCGCTGCGAAAGCAAATGCAGCACGACGAGGCTGACCTTCAGTTCGTTGAGGTTGTCGATTGCTGCCAGCTGGGAGTCGATGAATTGGGCGAACACTAGAGTTCGACGTTCTCCTGCGCGAGATTTTTAAACGAGGTGAGTTTGTTGTCGAAGAACAGGTTGATTTTGCCGGTCGGCCCGTTGCGATTTTTCTGCACGGAAATTTCGGCGATGTTCTTGAGTTCGGTGTCGGGGTTGTACAGCTGGTCGCGGTAGATGAACATGACGATGTCCGCGTCCTGCTCGATCGAGCCGGACTCGCGCAGGTCGCTCAGCATCGGGCGCTTGTCGCTGCGCTGTTCGACGAGGCGCGAGAGCTGGCTGCCGGCGATGAGCGGCACGTTCAGCTCGCGCGCGATCTGCTTGAGCGAGCGCGAGATGTACGAAATTTCCTGGACGCGGTTGTCCATGCCGCGGCCGTTGCTGCTTTCGCCCTGCATGAGCTGCAGGTAGTCGACGAGGATCATGTCGAGTCCGTGTTCCTGGTAAATGCGCCGCGCCTTTACGCGCAGGTCGAGCGGCGTCAGGGACGGGGTGTCGTCGAGGAACATGTTGAGGTCGGACATGCGTATGGACACTTTCGTGAGCGTGCCCCACTCGTCTTCTTTCAGGTCGCCGCGCCGCAGACGCTGTGAGTCGATGGCCGTCTCGCTGGCGACGAAGCGCTGCACCAGCTGTTCGTTGCCCATTTCGAGGCTGAACAGCGCCACGCGCTGCTTGTATTTCATGGCTGCGGTGTAGGCCATGTTCAGCATCAGGCTGGTCTTGCCCACGCCCGGGCGTGCGGCGACGATCACGAGGTCGCCGCGCTGCATGCCGGCGGTGAGCTTGTCGAGCTCGGTGAATCCGGTCGGGATGCCGAGTGGTTCGTCGCGGTGCTCGTTCAGATATTCGATGCGTGCGAAAAACGAGCTGACGACCTTGCGGATCGGCGACATTTTGCGTTCGCCGTGCGCCTCGGAGACGGCGAAGATTGCGGCCTCGCTTTTTTCGATGACCGTCTCGATCGGCATCATCTGGTCGTAGGCGAGTCGCGCCACGTCTGAGGCGGCGCCGATCATGCGCCGGCGCACGGCGTGCTGTTCGACCGTGTGGGCGTAGGCCTCGACGTTGAGCGCGGTCGGCACCGCATTCGTGAGCTGGGCGAGAAACCCCATCCCCCCGACTTCCTCGAGCTTGTCGGCCGCCTGCAGTTCGCTGCTGAGTGTCAGCACGTCGATGGCGGACTGTCGCTGCTGCAGCCGCTGCATGGCGTCGTACACCCACTGGTGCTTGACGACGTAGAAATGTTCCGGCTGCAGAAACGAGGCCACGCGCAGAATCGCCTCGTGGTCGATCAGAATCGATCCGAGCACGGCTTCTTCTGCTTCGTGGTTGTGAGGAGGGAGAAGGTCAGACATAGGTTTACTGCGCCAAGCCGATGCCGCCATTTCGGATGGCGGATACGGTTTGCCTGACTCACACCGACATTTGCCGCACGATTTCGTCAGCGATGGCAAAGCTGGCGGTGGCGGCCGGTGAGGGCGCGTTCAGCACGTGCAGCGTGCACGCACTGGAGACGAACTCGAAGTCATCCACCATCGCCCCGTCCGTCCGCACTGCCTGCGCACGCACGCCCGCGCCGCCGCGCACGATGTCGTCGGCGCGCACCGACGGCACCAGCCGCTGCAGCGAGCGCACGAACTCGGCCTTGTTCAGCGAACGATAATACTCGTATGCGCCCACGCGCCACCACTTTTGCGCGAGTTTCTGGAAACCCGGAAAATACAGCGTGCGCGCCAGGTCGCCGACGTTGATGTCGCTGTAGCCGTATCCTTCGCGCGCAAAGGCGAGCACCGCATTGGGCCCAGCCTCCAGTTCCCCACCAGTGGTGATCGTGAAATGTACGCCGAGAAATGGGAACTCGGGGTTCGGCACGGGGTAGATCAGCCCGCGCACGAGGTCGCGCCGCTCGGGCTTGACGAAGTAATACTCACCGCGAAACGGCACGATCTGGACGTTTGGCTGCAGCCCGGCCATGCGGGCGAGCAGGTCGGCCTGCAGGCCGCCGCAGACCACCAGGCGCGCCGCGTGCAGCGTGCCGTGCGCCGTGCGCACCTCGACCTGCTGCTGCTGTTCACGAATGTTTGTCACGCGCGTGCTGAGCTGCACCACCGCTCCGGACTGGTGCAGCTCTGAGGCCAGCGCTTCGCACACGGCCGTGTAGTCGGCGATGCCGGTTGCGGGCGAGTGCAGAGCCGCGATTCCGGTGACGTTGGGTTCAACTTCGCGCAGGGCATCTGCATCGATGCGCTGCACGCCCGGCACTCCGTTGGCGATGGCCCGGCGATGGAGTTCTTCGAGGCGCGGGAGTTCGTCTTCCGTGACAGCGACGATGACCTTACCGCATTTCTGGTGCGCCACCCCGTGCTCTGCACAGAATTCATACATGCGCCGTGCCCCTTCGACGCACAGCTTCGCCTTCAACGTGCCCGGCTTGTAGTAAATGCCGGAATGAATTACACCGCTGTTGTTGCCGGTCTGGTGACGCGCAACGCGCTGTTCTTTTTCAAGCAGCGCAATGCGCGCAGCCGGATGCCGCTGCAGCAGCGCGCGTGCGGTGGCAAGGCCGACGATGCCTCCGCCGACCACGATGAAGTCGAAGTGGTTGTCGCTCATGCCTGCGTCACCTGCCGTATCAGGCGGGCAATATTGTCGTAGCGCCGGAATGCCGGGATGAAGTACACGCCGCGCACGAGCGGCCGCAGTTCTGTGAGCAGTTCGCCCGCCATGCGTACGCCTTCTTCGCGGGCCTGGTCGCCCGCCTGTTCCATGCGTGCCACAGCCGTGTCCGGCACCATCATGCCCGGGACTTCGTTTTTCAGGAAGACGGCGTGTCGAACCGATGCGAGCGGCAGGATTCCGACGAGCAGCGGAAGCTCCAGCGCGCCGAACAACTCTGCGTAGCGAGCGAGAAATCGGCGTGCGTGTGCGGCGTCGAAAACCGGCTGTGTGAGCGCGAAATCGGCCCCGCACTCAATCTTCTTCTTCAAGAGCCTGGCCTCCTTGTCGAGGTCGCCGGGTGTGAGATTCGCGGCTACGCCGACGACGAATCGGCAGGCTTCGCCGATCGAGGTGCCGGCGCTGTCCTGGCCTGCGTTGAACTGGGACTTGATCAGCTGCACGAGGCCCGTCGGCACGATGTCGTGGTTGTCGAACGCCTGCGGATAGTCGCCGATCGCCGCCGGGTCGCCCATGGTAACGAACAGGTTGCGCACCCCGAGAGCGTGAGCGGCCAGCAGGTCGCCTTGCACGCGCAGCAGGTTGCGGCCGCGCACGGGGAAGTGCAGCACGGTTTCGATGCCGGCCGCCATCTGCACTTTGAGCGCCGCCGCCATGCCGGCCATGCGCATGCGGGCCATCGGCATATCTGAGACATCCAGCACGGTGGCGCCGGCGTCGCGCAGCATGCGTGCGTTGGCCTCCAGTTCCGTTGTGTCGGCGCTCTTGGGCGGCTCGAGCTCGACCGTAGTGATAAACGTGCGATTGCGCAGCGCTGTTGCCAGCGCTGATTCGATGGGCGCAGCTGTGGCTGCCGGTTCGGACGCGACCGGTCGCGCGCTGACCACGGCAGTCGTTCGTGCTGCGCCATCCATCGCATCGACGGTGCGGCGCATCGCAGCGACGTGTTCGGGAGTGGTCCCGCAGCATCCGCCGACGATGCTCGCCCCGGCTTCGATCAGCCGCTGCGCGTACTGGCCGAAATATTCCGCCGAGGCCGGGTAAAACAGCCGTTCACCGCGGGTTTCGGGATAGCCGGCATTGGGCATCGCGGAAATCGGCGTATTCAGGCCGAGCTCGGTCAGCACAGCGCGGTAGCGGGCCACGACTTCCTGCACGCCGCGCGGGCCGGTGGAGCAGTTGGCGCCGAGCACATCCACGTTCAGGTCGATGAGACGGCGGGCGGCGCTTTCCGGTGTGGCGCCGGTCAGCGTGCGCCCTTCACGGTTGAAGCTCATCGAGGCGATCACTGGGAGATCGCAGACAGCGCGCGCAGCGCGGATGGCCTGTTCGATTTCCAAAAGGTCGGCGAAGGTTTCGAGGATCAGCAGATCCACGCCGCCGGCGACGAGCGCTGTAATCTGCGTGTGAAACGCGACGTAGGCGTCTTCCGATTTCAGTGAACCCAGTGGAGCGAGCCGCGAACCGAGCGGCCCGACGGACCCGGCGACGAGCACCGTACGGCCGGCCTCGTCTGCTGCGGTGCGCGCGAGCAGCGCGCCGGCGCGATTGATCTCCGTGGTGCGGTCCTCCAGCCCCCAGCGCTGCAGTTGCAGTGGACTTGCCCCGAACGTGTTGGTTTCCACCATGTCTGCGCCGGCAGCCAGGTAGGCGCGATGGATGCCGAGCACCACTTCGGGATGCGTCAGGTTCAGATCCTCGAAGCTTTGCTCGACGTCGACGCCGCTCGCGTAGATTTGTGTGCCCATAGCGCCATCCGACAGCAGATGTCGTCCGGCACGCAGTTCGTTTCGTATGTTCATGCGTTGTTTTCCATGATTTCTGCAGCGAGTTGAGTCAGCTCCTCGATCTCCTGCAGCGGCTTGTTTTTGCTGTTGAAAAAGTGTGTCAGAAGCTGTGGTGGCGTCAGTGACTCAGGATTTTCTAGACCAATCCGATTGCGGGTTTCCCGCAGCACTTCTTTGGCGATGCCGGCGAGCATGTGCGCGTCTGCCAGCGCATCTTCGATGTCGCGAGAGCGCAGCATCGTTTCCTGCGCCTGGTGCATGCGCACGCGTATGCGCACGATGGCGTCGCGAACTTCGTGGCGTTCGATCTCGCGCAGCACCGCATCCGTTGGTTCGTCCCCGGCCTCTGTGACATCGACCTGAATTGTCACGAAGGGCCGCACCTGCACCGGAATAAATTCCCAGCGCGTGGTTTTTGAGGCGACTTCGACCCAGACGAAGCCCTTCGCCTCGCGTTCCTCACCGAAGTCGATCCGCTCGAGGCTGCCTGAATAGACCACGGCGGGATATCCACCCTTCGAGACGTCCTGATGTTTGTGGATATGGCCCAGTGCGATGTAATCCCATGCTCCGGACGCGAACGCGCTGCGGCGGATCGTGGTGTCGCGGCCGATCATCACCTGGCGCTCGCTCCCGAAGACGGCGTCAGAAACCGTGAAATGGCCGCAGAGCACCGCCGGGATGTCCGGGGCGAGCTGGCGTTCGAGTTCGGCGATGTTCTCGATGACCCTGCCTTAGAGCGCCAGATCGAGCGCGTCGATTGCCAAACCGCGCGTTTCCTCGCTTTGCATCAGGCGTGAGCGCTGTGGCCATGGAATTGTGCCGACCTGCAGCGGTCCGCGGCGTGTTTCGATTCGATGCAGCGATTCATCGTTGGCGACGATCACGTGCGGCACACTGAGCACGCCGAAAATATCGACGCTGGTGGCGCGTTTTTCGACGATTGGCATGTCGTGGTTGCCGACGAGCAGGATGGTGGGGATTTCACTGCGCGAGAGCCGCATGATCTGGCGGGCAAATTCGCGCTGGTACGTCGGGTTCGGGTCGCGCGTCTTGAACGCGTCGCCGGCGAAAATCACGCAGTCGGCTTCGTGATCGATAGCGTACTGAACCACTTCGGCGAGTCGACGCACGAAATCGAGCACGCGTTGATTTACGCCGGTCGCAGGGTCGATGCGCCCATAATTTTCCATGCCGATGTGAACATCGGCGAAGTGCAGGAGTCGAATTGGCTCAGCCATAGCAGACAGCGATTGTAACGAAGTAACGACCGTCGATCGCCGAGTCGGGTCAAGAGTGCATGATGCTGGGCGCGCCAGGAGTTGCGCAAAATTTTTTGGAAAATCGGAATCATGACTGCAGGACACAGAATTGGCGTAACTACTCAGGCCTAAATCAGTATTTCCCGCGAAACGCGCTATTCCTTCCCCCGAAGGGGGAAGGAATAGCGCGTTTCGCGTTGGAAAAATAGATGGCCTGAGTAGTTACGTCGCGTTTGTATGGCACGTCTTCGTCGTGAAGGGGCGCACGCCGACAGGATACGCTTTCTGCCGAACTGGGTCGACGTCGAGCGCTTCCGGATGCGTGGGCCGCTCCCTGATCGTCCGCGGCGCGCGCTGGTGTTTAGCAATCGGGCGACCGAGGCGAATTTCCTCGCCGCCCTTCGCGGTGCGTGTGGTGTCGCAGGCATCGATCTGGATGTGGCCGGGCTGCGCATGAAATCGCTGACGTCCCGGCCGGAAGAGATCCTGCCGCGCTACGATCTGGTGTTCGCCAAGGGACGTGCAGCGATGGAGGCGCTGGCGATGGGAACTGCTGCGCTGCGCTTTGCGAGTCGGTGGCCGAAATGGGTCGTCGCCGAGCAATACTGGCGAAGGTTCGGGCGTTTCACGCAGCTCAGCCAGATGCCGCTGATCAGAGCGCTGTTGCCCAGGTAGCCGGCTGTTGTTGGTCGCTGCGACGACTCATCAGAGAAACGCGCGCACGGCCGCCACATATGCATCGAACTGGTCGAAGCGGATGGAGTGTCCGGCTCCGGCGATTTGCACCCAGCGCACAGCGGAATTAATGGCACAGGCTTCGTCCGCGCGCTGCGGCGTAATGATGGCGTTGCGTTCGCTGCCGAGCAGCAGCAGCGCAGGACAGCGCCAGGCTGCGACCGCTTTGCGCCACGGCGCGTCCGGCGGCGGGTAGTGATCGAACAGCACCGGGTCGAATTCACGGCGCGCATTCCGTGACAGCGTCGCGTCCTCGAGGCTCCAGATCGCGTTGCCGGCCTGCGACATCGCCAGGGATGCCGCGTCGTCCGCCGCCTGGAGTGCGACCAGCCACTTGCGCCAATCAGCAGTGCGGGCGCGCAACGACTTCGCAGCAGCGTCACGCTCATCGGCAGGAATATCGCCTGCCTCCCACCATGCCGGATCCTCGAGTATCAGTGCACGGAACGCATCCGGGCGATGCGCTGCGGCGTTGGCGATGGTCGATCCGCCCATCGAGTGGCCGATCGCAATCGGCTTGCGCAGGCCGGATGCGCTGAACGCATCGAGGACGCGCAGCAAATCGGCCGCGCGCAGATCATCATCAAAACGACGACCGGACGTTTCATCTGAAAAGCGCGTGGAACGCCCGTGGCCGCGCGCGTCATAGGCAAAGATCTCATGCGTGTCCGCGAGCGCTGCTGCAGCGCGCGAGAAGTACATCGCATTGTCCGTGAAGCCGTGGACGAACAAAATCGAGGGGCGGTGGTGCGCCGATGTATTTGATGCGGCGCGCAGCAGGCGCAGGGTGGCGCCGTCGACGGGGAGGAACTCGCTGGTCCAGGAGAACATTCACTCAGTCTACGCGCTTGTTCTCGGATGCGTCCCTTGTTGGGCGCATCCGCTGTTTGGGGAAAACTTCAACAGCAGATTTTTCTCACGCGAAGCCGCGAAGAACGCGAAGGAAAATGCTATTTGTCGTAACTACTCAGGCCTAAATCAGTATTTCCCGCTAAACGCGCTATTCCTTCCCCCGAAGGGGGAAGGACTAGCGCGTTTCGCGTTGGAAAAATGGATGGCCTGAGTAGTTACTATTTGTCAGATTACAGCTGATTCCTCAGAAAGCCCGCGTCCTCCGCTTCTCCGCGATCTCTGCCCCAAACTGCGGATGCACCCCTTGTTCTCCATCTGCCTTCCACATACTGCCGCCTACACAGGTGTCTTTGCTGTTGAAGGTCGGTTTCCCATGGCTGGCACAAGCACCGCCATTCGTGAGCTGGACCTGCGAACCGAAGGAAACGTCCCCGTCTTCTACGCTACGCATCCGGGAGTTCGACGTCGAGTGCGTCGAAGACATCCTGGATCGGGTTGATCAGCGTGACGCGATCGGATCCGGCGAATATCAGGCCAACGAGGCGGCCGGACATGTCCAGCACAGCGGAGCCGGAATCGCCGGCGGCGCTGGTGGCGGATGCCAGCAGCTGGCCGGTAAACGTGGCGGTGCGCTTGTCGTAGTCGATGCGCGACGTCACGTCAATCTGCTCGATCTGTCCGGTGGTGTGACCGGTGGTGCGACCACTTTTCTGGATCGTCATGCCCAGTGCGGCGACGGCGATTCCGCGCGGTGTGCCGACGCTGGTGATTTCTCCGCTGATTAAATGCTGCGCATCGGGCAGGGCAAGAGCGCAGTCGACGCGATTGCGGCCGCGTTTGTTGTAGCCTTCGACGGGAGCTTTGCCGCTGGGGGTGCGCAGCAGCGCTTTGCCGCAGCCCTGCGGCTGAGCGCGGGCTGACATCGCTGCGGCGGCGGCGTCTTCATCGAAAATGATCGGCACGAATTCGACGAGCCTGGCGATGGCGTCTTTGTCAACTTTGCCGCCGTCGTACTTGCTGGGCTGCAGGATGCGATCCCCGAGGCGCGCGTTATTGCAGTCTGCCAGCACGTGATTGTTGCTGAGCATCAGGCGCTGTCCATTGCGTTCGACGACGCAGCCGAAAGTTCCAGCGGTAATGTCCTTGTGGCCGATCGACAGGCCGGGCTGCACCGGGCGCATGCGCTGCGTCTGGGAGCCGCCCAGCGCGCGCATCCGGCCGGTTTCAACTACGTCAAGTTGGAAGCCGCCGATATGCTGCGGCAGCCGCTCACTGGCGCGAAGTTCGTTCAGGGGGAGCTTCGCCTCCACCGAACATACGATGCACAGTTCCTTCAGTCCCTGCCGGTCCTTGTTTCGGAATCCGACGCCGATGGCCAGCACATTCGGCAGCGCCAGCATGGCCTGCGCAGCGGCGCTTTTGACGCCGCACGCCTCGCGAATCCGCGCGGCCGCAGCCGTAAGACCGAGATTGGAAAAGTCGTTGCGAGTGGGTTGCGCCATCGCTGCTTAGTGTAGCGAAGATCGCCGCCGGTGACGTGCTTCTTTCGTCGCAATCTCTTTGCGAAAAACGAATGAAATCTTGGTGTTCAGGCGGTGGTGGTGGGCGCATCCGCAGTTTGGGGCAAATTTTTGATAGAAGATTTTTCTCGCGCGAAGAACGCGAAGCCGCGAAGAACGCGAAGGAAGAAGATATTGATGTTTTTCGAGTCTTCGCCAGAGGAAGATTCTTCGGTGAGGGAATTCAGACATCTTTGCGTTCTTCGCGGCTTCGCGTGAGAAATGCAGTTGTCCCGAACTGCGGATACACCCCCAAAAAACGCCGGATGCACCCGTGGTGATGGGCGTTGCAGTCGACGGTGCGGTTCGATAGTTCGGCTGTCCTGCTTCATGAACCTGCGCTGCGGCTGCGCAGCAAACACTCGATCGCAGTATTAGAATTTCCTGCATGTCCTTTATTTCGACAGTCAGGAGCCCCAACTACGATCCGCAGCTTCTGCCACAGCCGGTCTCACTCGTGACCGGCAGTGACGTCCTGGACCTGCAGGCGCTCGGCGCCGAGCAGCTGATTTTGCTTGATGCCGCTGCGGCGGTGGATCTGCTGCCTGCAGCGCGCGCCATGCAGAAGGCGCTGGCCGACCATGCCGGTGTGCGCTGGGCGATTCATGCCGGGCCCGCGCCGGAGTCGCAGGTGGTAGTGCGCATTCTGTTGGAGAAACCCTCCGGCAGCGACCCGCGCCTGGCGCAGGGCTATACGCTCGCCATCGACGGAACCGGCGTGGTGGTGCGGGCCGGCGGTCCGGCGGGAGCTTTCTACGCTGCGATGTCCTTCACGCAGCTGTTGCGTCAGCGCGGCAGAGAAGTGCCGTTTCTGACGATTGAGGACAAGCCTGATTTTGTGCATCGCGGCGTTATGCTGGACATCAGCCGCGACAAGGTGCCGACGATGGCGACGCTGTTTGCACTCGTCGATCAGTTTGCTGAGCTCAAAATGAATGAGCTGCAGCTCTACACCGAGCACACCTTCACGTTTCGGAAACACCCGCGCGTGTGGGCCGATGCCTCGCCGATGACTGGGGAGGAAATTCTTGCGCTGGATGCATATTGTCGTGAGCGGTTCATCGAACTGGTGCCGAATCTCAACACATTCGGCCATATGCGCCGCTGGCTGATCCATCCGGAGTATCGTGATCTGTCGGAATGTCCGGATGGCTGCGACACCCGCTGGGGCCGTTTCGAACAGCCGTTCACGCTCAACCCGTCGGATCCGCGCAGCCTGGCGCTGGTTCAGGACATGCTCGACGAGGCGCTGCCCCATTTCCGCAGCGGGGTGGTCAACGTTGGTGGAGATGAGACGGTTGATCTGGGCGAAGGGCGCAGCCGTGAGCTCGTGGAACAGGTCGGGGTCGGCCGCGTGTATCTCGACTTCCTGCTGAAGATTCATGCAGAGGTGACGCGGTGCGGCCGGCAGATGCAGTTCTGGGGCGACATCATCATGGAGCATCCCGAGCTTGTGGCGGAGCTGCCGCAGGATGTGGTGGCGCTGGAGTGGGGCTACGAGTTCGACCACCCGTTTGCCGACCATGCGGCGCGTTTTGCTGCATCGGGCATCCCGTTCTACGTGTGCCCGGGCACATCGGCATGGAACAGCATCGGCGGGCGCACCGAGAACATGATCGGCAATATACGGAGCGCAGCTGAAAACGGACTGCGTCATGGGGCGATCGGATTTTTGAACACAGACTGGGGCGACAGCGGTCATCTGCAGCCGTTGCCGGTGAGTTTTCTGGGCTATGCATTCGGCGCGGCGATGAGCTGGAGCGTGGCAGCAAATGCAGAAATCGACATCGCGCATCTGGCCGGCATGCACGTGTTTCGCGACCACACCGGCGACGCTGGCCGGTTTGCCTGCGAGGTCGGCAATGTGTATCGCAGCCTGCCGCGCACGCACAACAGCACCGGCTATGCGCGTGCGGTGATTACGCGCGAAGCCGATCTTCCTGCAGAGCTGCGCAGCGTGGATCGGGCGGTTTTCGACGGCATTCTCGTGGAAATCGAGCGCTTGTCGGCCTGGCGTCCGAAGCTGCGCATGGAGCGCGACGACGCGGCTGTCATTCGTGCCGAATACGCACATGTGCTGCAACTGATGCGCTACGGGACGATGCGACTGCGCTTTGCGGCGGCTGGGAAGCAGATGCCGGAAGAGGAGACGCGCATAGCGCAGGAGGCGTTGATCGAGGAGCATGATCGCGTCTGGCTGATGCGCAACCGGCGCGGCGGCATGGAGGACAGCGCGGCCAATCTGCGCTTTGAGTCTGACGGTTGCTGAATGCTCGGGTGCTGGGCTTGACGAAACGCGCCTGTGCCAAAGGGCGAATTCAAGTTGGGCCAGCCTGTTTTTATTGCGAAATACGCAATTGTTTTTCCTGCTCCCGAAGGGAGGAGGAATAGGGTGTTTCGCGGAACAATTGACTTGGGCCTGAGTAGTCACTGATCAACCTGAGTCACCATAGAGAACGCAATGACCGATCACGAGAGCAACGTTCAGCGCCATACGGCGCAGGTGTATGAGCGGCTGACGGCGGTCTATGGCACACCGCGCTGGACGAAAATCGATGGCGTGAGCGAGCTGGTGTCGACGATCCTGTCGCAGAATACCAGCGACGGCAATCGCGACCTGGCCTATGTGCGTCTGCGTGCGCGCCTGCCGACGTGGGAGCAGGTGCGTGATGCTGCAACGCAGGATGTGATCGATGCGATCAAGCCGGCTGGCCTGGCCAATCAGAAGGGGCCGCGCATTCAGGCGGCGTTGCGGCGCATCACTCACGAGCGCGGTGAACTCGACATTGACTTTCTGGCGCGCCTGCCAGTGGAGGATGCGCGAAACTGGCTGACGAGCATGAACGGTGTCGGGCCGAAGACAGCGGCGATCGTGCTGTTGTTTTGCTACGACATGCCGGCTTTTCCGGTCGATACGCATGTGCATCGGGTGACTGGCCGTCTGGGTCTGCGGCCTGACAAGATGAACGCGGACGACACGCACACGCTGATGGAGGAGCTGTGTCCTCCTGGCACGGCCGGGCCGTTTCATTTGAATCTGATCCGTCACGGGCGTGAGGTGTGTCATGCGCGCGGACCCGAATGTGAGCGCTGTGCGTTGAATGATCTCTGTTATAATTACGTCCGTTCGGAGAGATGCCGGAGTGGTTGATCGGGGCGGTCTCGAAAACCGTTGTGGGTCGTATGGCTCACCGTGAGTTCGAATCTCACTCTCTCCGCCTTCACTTTTTTACGCACGGTTGTGTAGGTATGCTATGTCCTCCCGATGCGTCGACTGTTTGAATGAATCCATCGAACGCTGCGCCGTGACTGACGCAATGCTGTGTGCGGAGCACATTTGGTATGTGGATGATGGAAGGCGTGTGAGTGAGCGCGTCGCGCAGCAGATGCGCTCTGCCGGCCACACGGTGTATGCCCCAGATTACTATCTTGCCGAACTGGGTGTTGAATTTCCTCCGCCCAGCCTTCCACTTCCTGTGCGTCCCCGCATTCGCGTGTTGCCGAAT
>CAXNFZ010000018.1:0-19869 GCA_964201495.1 Chloroflexota bacterium
GCCCGCAGGGCGGCGGGGCGATGTCGTGATTCGCGGAATATCCCTCTCTACAGCTGAATGACCTGACCGCTCCGGCGCGATTCTTCTGCGGCAAAGGCAATCATGTGACTGGCGAGTGACACGCGAGCGCTGGTGCGGCTGCGGCTGGGCTGGCCATGCAGGGCGGAGACGAAATCGCGGAGCAGCCCGGCGTCGCCGCCGCCGTGGCCGCTGCGGCCGGCTTCCGGGCGAATCACTTCGACGTGCGTGCTGCCGTGGCGGACGATGCGGAATTCATGCGGGCGGCCTTCGACGAAGTCGCCGAACAGCGTGGCCTTGGTTCCGTCCCAGCGCATGGTGCGGCCTTCGAAATCGCTGTGGCCGTGCATGGTGAACGTGCAGGTGACGCCGCCGTCGAATTCCATGGCGATGACCTGGCGATCGACGACATCGTTGTCGCAGTGGAAGACGCAGCGGCCGAAGGGCGACGTGCGCAGCATTTCCATGCGCTGCTCGGTCGACACGTCGGTGCTGCCAAAGGCGCGATTGGCCATGAAGATCGGCACATTCCAGTCTGCGCGCGGCTCTGCGCCATAGAGGCTTGGCGCATGCCAGATGCACGACTCAGCGGCTGGGCAGCCGTCGGTGCAGCGCGCGGGTGCGTCCTGCGGCGCGCGCTCGGCGCGGTAATGCGAGAGCGAGCCGAACGAGCTGAGCTTCTTCACCTCACGCCCCATTGTCCAGACGAGGATATCCAGATCGTGGCAGCACTTGGCGAGAATCATCGGCGTCGAGGCGGCTTCGCTGCCCCAGTCGCCGCGCACGAAACTGTGCGACATGTGCCACCAGCTGACATTTTCGCGATGATCGATGGTGACGATTTCACCGAGCTCACCGGAATGGACGATGTCGTACAGCGTATTGAAGAACGGCGTGTAGCGCAGCACGTGACAGACCTGCAGGGTGCGGCCGAGGCGCTCGCTTTCTTCGACGAGCAGCCGGCAGTCGGCCGCGCTGGTGGCCATGGGCTTTTCGAGCAGGACGTCGTAGCCGGCACGCAGCAGAGCGAGCGTCGATTCGAGGTGAGTGCGGTCCTGTGTGCAGTTGATGGCGGCGCGCGCCAGGCGGGGCTGCGCGCACAGATCCTGCCATGACTGGAAGCGCATCTCCGGCTCGATTTCGTGGCGATTGCCGAAGAACTCGCGCCGTGAGGCATCAGGATCGGCGACGGCGGAGAACTGGATGGCGTCGGGGTTTTCGAGCGCGAGTGCGCCGTAGACGTGCGCGCCGCGTCCGCCTGCGCCGATCAGGACGGCGTCGATGGGCTGCTGAGTGCCGGAAGTCATGAAGCGATTATCGGGCATCGGGCAATACTTCAGGCCGCTTGGGTGCATCCCCCGTTTGGGGGCGAATTACAACAGAGCGCGCGGAGAAGGCAGAGCACGCGGAATTTCGCGCGGAGACGCCGAGAAGCGGAGACGCGGGCTTTTTGGGGAATCGGCGGTGATCCGACAAAACCTTTTTCCTTCACGTTCTTCACGTTCTTCACGTTCTTCACGTTTTTTACGTTCTTTACGTTCTTTACGTTCTTCGCGTTCTTCGCGGCTTCGCGTGAGAAAAATCTGCTGTCGAAGTTTGCCCCAAACTGCGGATGCACCTGCTGCCTGGGAGCGGTGAGATCCGAGTAGAGCCCGCGATTCGTGGGTTTCTGTTTATTCGGATCTCTGCTCAGGTTTACGTGGGCAACGGGCTCGCAGCTTTTCATGCCTGCAGGCGCACCTTCAGCAGTGACTGAAAATGATGCACGCCTTCCTCGCGTTCGACAGAAAACCGTCCGGTGTGGTACGAGCGCGAGCGTAGGCCGCGCTGCACGAGCACGCAGATTTCCTCGTCCTCGCGCTGCACCGCTTCGCTGTAGCGGATGTCGGCGGCGATCTGTTCCTGCGCGGCCGGCGAAGCGATGTCGTCGTAGAAATAGTCGAAGATGACTTCGCAGCGCCCGGCGTCGATCGGGCGCACGTAGTTCAGCTGCAGGCGCCCGCCGACGATGTTCAGCATCAGATTCGGGAAGATGCAGTAGTAGAACGCCTCGGTCGTGCCGGCGCCGTACATGCTGTTGTCGGCGTCACTGCGAAACGGGCTGTACTGCAGCGAGTACCACGGGCGCATTTCTGTGACGTACTGCGTGTAGTCGAGGACTTTGTTCAGCTCGGGGTGCACGATCGGGACGTGATAACCCTCAAGGTAATTGTCCAGGTAGATCTTCCAGTTGCAGTCGACTGGATAGACTGCGCGCGTGTGAAAGAGCTTGCTGCGCAGCGAAGTCGGCGCAATGCGCTCGCGGATGCCTGCGAAGACTTCTTCGATATGCGGCGCGTTTCCGGACAGGTCGACGAACAGCAGCCCTTCCCATTCTGCGAGCCGGACGGTGCGCAGGCCGAAATCGTTGCGATCGAAGAGATCGACGCGATCCCAGTGCGGCACGCCGCGCAGGCGGCCGTCGAGCGTGTAGGTCCAGCCGTGATATTTGCACTGCAGCACGCGCGCGCCGCATCCGTCTTCGGTGGCGAGCGGGCCGGCGCGATGGCGGCACACGTTGTAGAACGCGCGCGCGGCGCCCTGCGCGTCGCGCACGAGCAGAATCGATTCGCCGGCGATGTCGGCCAGCCGTGTGTCGCCCGGGTTCGGAATCATGCAGGTATGGCCGACGTACTGCCATGTGCGCGCGAAAACGGCTTCGCGCTCGAACGCGTCAAACTCTGTGCTTGTGTACCACGAGGCTGGAATTGTGTCGGCCTGTTCGATGGGCTGTGCAGCGAGGGTGTCGGAAGAGAAATCGGGGAGCATGTTCACGGCAGCGCTTCGCGCAGCACCCGCAGCCAGTTGCCGTACATGATTTGATCGACGTGTGCGGACGAGTAGCCGCGGCGCAGAAGTTCGTCGCCGATCTTGTGGTGATCACGGATGGTGTCGAGCTCGGCGGGGATGTCCTGGTAGCCGAGGCCGCCGTCGAAATCGGAGCCGATGCCGACGTGATCCACGCCACCGACGAGCTGGCACATGTGATCGATATGGCGCACAACTTCATCGAGCGTGACTTCGCGCTTGCTGCCGTTCCAGTCTTTTTTCAGGAAGCGGTTGAACGGCACGACGCCGATGACGCCCTTGCGCTCGGCGATGCGTTCGATGGCGTCGTCGGGCAGGTGGCGGTCGGCGACGTTGGGCACGAAGCGCGCAGCGTTGCAGTGCGTGGCGATCAGGTGTTTGCCTTCGAAGCAGTCGAGCGCCTCGTACAACGATTCATGCGAGAGGTGCGAGACGTCGAGCACGACATTCAGACGAGCCATCATGTCGAGCAGCTCGTGGCCGAGCCTGGTGATGCGGCCTTTCTGCCAGGTGCCGCCGGCGTAGCGCGTGGTATCCCATGCCGGGCCGACGATGCGCAGCCCGCGCTCGTACCAGCGTTCGAGTTCCTGCGGTTCGAGGATCGGATCGGCGCCCTCCATGAGCGGCACGAGGCCTATGCGCTTGGGTTGCCCGAGCCTGCTCTTGGGCGCATCGGCGAGTCCCCAGTCGCCGAGCAGATCGTTCAGCGAGCGCTGATCCGTGACGAGCATGATGTGCTCGTCCTCGTCGGTGATGCGGCGGTACCAGTCGAGCTGTGCTATGCCGAGCGCATGAGCTTCGGCGGCGTCGTGATATCCATGGCCGTCGCTGGAAAATCGGCGACTGGCTGGTTCCACGAAGATCGTGGCAAAAGCGAGTCCGACGCGCCCGCGCAGCATGTCGGGAAAACCGACCGTGCATTCGCCGGCGCTTTTGACGTGCTCGGCGCCTTCTTCGAGGCGGCGTGTGACATGTGCGCCGCGCAGATAATCGCGGCCGAAGCGTTGGACGTTGTATGCGAGATCGAGGTGGGCGTCAATGATGAGTGGGAATGCCATGGGTTTTGAAGTGGATCTGAGTAATGCTGAGTAATGCTGAGTAATGATGATGCGCCTAAAACAATTTCTTGATCAGACCGAGCGCGCCCTGTTTCCATGGCACGCGGTGTGACACGCCGCTGGCGCCTTCGAATTTCGGCAGATTCTCAAGGTACCACGCATAGTTGCGCAGCAGTGCGTCCTGGTTCGAATATTTCGGCGCATAACCGAGCACGCGCTCCGCCTTCTCGATGGAGACGAACGATTCCTTCGAAGCTGTTTCGTAAACCCATTTGTAGAGCGGCGAGAGTTTGAAGAACTCGAGCACGCGCAGCACCCAGATCAGCGGCCCAGCCGGGAACGGGAGAATGCGCTTGTCGTGGCCTGCCTTGTCGAGCACGGCCTGAAAATCCTGGCGCATGGTGCCGAAGATTTTTGCGCCGATGTTGAACGTGTCATTGACGATTTTTTCGTCGAGCGTGGCGCACAGATAGATCGCCTGGCACAGGTCTTCGACGTCGAGGTACTGATACAGGTTGTCGCCGCTGCCGAGCACGGGGAAATTGTGGCCGGTGTGCGCCCAGTCATACAGCATGGCGAACACGCCGAGCCGCTCCGGGCCGATGAACGACTTGGGCCGAATGATCGGAACGCACATGCCTTTCGCGCGGTACTCGGCGCAAATGTTCTCGGCTTCGATCTTCGCTTCGCCGTACGGGCCGACGCCGTGCAGCCGATCGGTCTCGACAAGCGGATGATGATCGGGGATGCCGTACACTGCGGTGGACGAAATATGAATCATCCGGCGCACGTGGTTTTCGAAGGCTGCCTCGACCACGTTGCGTGAGCCGACGATGTCGGTCGTGTAAATATCTTCTTTCGAATAGAGCGGCAGCGCCGCTGCAGTATGCACGACGACGTCGGCGCCGGCGAAAGCCTGTATCAGCGCCGCTTTGTCGCGGATGTCGGCATGGATGATGCGCACACGATCTGCGCAGTCGGCGTAATCGAACTCGGCGATGTCGACGCAGGTGACCGAATGGCCGCGCGTGAGCAGATAGCGGGTGAGGTTGATGCCGAGAAACCCGGCTCCTCCCGTGATGACGAAATTCATAAGTTAGATTGCCTTCCAGCTCGCGCCGTCCGAAGCGACGCAGACGTAGACCTTGGGTTCGCGCTTCGTCCGGTGCGGATATTCGGCGAGCACCGCTGTGCGCGCGGCTTCGACTGAATCGTTGTGCACGAGCGCGATAGCGCAGCCGCCGAATCCGGCGCCGGTCATGCGCGCACCGTAGACACCGGGGATGGCGCGTGTGATGTTCACGACCGTGTCGAGCTCGAAGCTGCTGACTTCGTACAGATCGCGCAGGCTGTCATGCGACTGATTCATCAACGCGCCGAGGCGCGTCAGGTTGCCGGCCTTCATCGCCTGCACGGCGTCGAGGGTGCGCGGGCTTTCGTAGATCACGTGTTCGACGCGGCGAGCAACGAGGTCGTCCAGTTCACTGCGGCGGCGTTCGAATTCCTCGGGCGACACGTCGCGCAGCGAAGCGACGCCGAACGTTCGTGCGGCCTGCTGGCACTGGGCGAAGCGCTCGTTGTAGGCGCTGCCGGCGAGCGTGCGCGGTGCGGATGTGTCGACGACGAGTACGCTGGCGCCCTGCGGCACCGGCACGAGCTCGTACTCGAGCGAACGGCAGTCGATCAGCAGCGCCTGCCCGGCGCGGCCGAGCGATGAGATGAACTGGTCCATGATGCCGCAGTTCACACCGACGAAGCTTCGTTCTGCTGTCTGCGAGAAGCGCGCGGCGGAGACGCCATCGACGGCGAGCGTCCCGCCCGATGCCGCCTCGAATGCCTTGATTGTCGCCATCTCAGTGGCGGCCGAGGACGACAGGCCGCTGGCGATCGGCACGTCGCCCCACAGCACAGCGTCGAAGCCGTTGAGGACATGTCCGTTCTGCTGCAGCACGTGCGCTGCGCCGCGCGCGTAGTTGCTCCATTCGGCGTCGGCAGATTTATGAATATCGCGCAGGTCGAATTCGGCGGCCTGATTGAAATTGGCGGAGTGAATGCGCACAAGCGAATCCGTGCGCGGTGCGCCGACGTACGTCACATCGCGGTCGATGGCCATCGGCAGCACGAAGCCGTCGTTGTAGTCAGTGTGTTCGCCGATGAGGTTGACACGGCCCGGTGCGCGTGCGACGAAGGTGGCGGCGCGGCCGTACGCCTGCTGGTAGCGAATCTGTAGTTCCGGGATGTTCATGGGGAAGATTGTAGAAGAGGACGGACGGGTGCACCGCCGTTGGGTGCAGATGCATTTCTCACGCGAAGCCGCGAAGAACGCGAAGAACGCGAAGAGGTCAAAATTCTGTCGCGGAAGAATCTTCCTCGAGCGAAGGCGCGGCCAGGCCACAAAAAAGCGTTTTCCTTCGCGTTCTTCGCGGCTTCGCGCGAGGAAAATCTGCCGGCGAAAGTGGCCCCAACCTGCGGATACACCCTGTCGCGCGGCGCCGGCGGACGTCTTCTACAATCCCTGCGCCATGAAAGGTTCCACCAAGCTCTTCCTCGACGTATTGATCGGCGCAGTCGTCCCGGCGCTGATCCTGAATTATCTGAGCAGGCCGCTCGGCAATATCGCGGCGTACGTGCTGGCTGCGTTCGTTCCGGTGACGTATGTGCTGATCGACACATTCGTGATCTCGCGGCGGTTCAACGCGATCACCACGTACATCGCGTTGTCGTCGATCGTGACGGCGGTGCTGGTGTTTTGGTTCGTCGACGGTGTGCGCTACGCGGTCAAGGACACGATGGGGTTGCTGGTGTCCGTCGTGGTGTTCCTGGGTTCCGCAATCATCAGGCGGCCGTTTATGCGCTACTTTGGTGAGCAGATGTTTAATCAGATGCTTACGCCGGAGACGCCTGAGCAGCATGCGTCTGTGAATCGGCTGCTTGCACAGCCCGGCGTCATTCGCAGCTTTACGCTGGGCTCGATCATCCTCGGCGTACAGAATGTGATCGCAGGCGGCATCAATTTCATGCTGAACCTGAATATGGTGACGGCGCCATTCGACACGGAGGCGTTTAACAGCCAGGTGGCGCAGGTGAATGCGATTACGCGCATCGGCTTCACTGTGCTGGGCTTCGGTGCGATGGGCCTGGCGATCTGGCTGATGTATCGCGCGGTGTTTGCGGTGCTGCCGCGCGAAGAAGGGAAGAGCCAGTTCGAGAGTGAGCTGTGGGATCTGATTCGGATGTGGGAAGGAGAGGGAAGAGGGGATAGGGGATAGGGGATAGGGGATAGGGAAGAGGGAAGAGGGAAGAGGGAAGAGGGAAGAGGGAAGAGGGGATAGGGAAGAGGGAAGAGGGAAGAGGGAAGAGGGACAGTTCCACTACTGTTAAGGCTGATCCCTATTCGCTATTCCCTATTCCCCCTTCTCTCCCCACTTCAACCATGACGATTCCATCCGCCCACGTTTTGCCGTCGGGTTTGAATGCCGGCAGGCGTTCGCCTGTGGCTGCGTCGTACCAGCCGAAGTGCAGTGTATGGGCTTCGGGCGGCAGCGTGAGTGTGCGTTCGTCACGCACGAACTCGCCGGCGCTCCATAGGCCGGTCGGGTAGGCGCCGTCGAACGGCTGCGCGTCCTGTTGCATGATGCGGGCGCCGGCGGCATCGTAGACGTGCATGAAGAGCGTGTAGTCGGCCGGCGGTGGTGACAGCACGGTCCAATCGAAACGCACCGAGTTTGTGCGTATGCGCACGTCGTTGAGTTGAAGCGCCTCGCCGAAGCGCGCGCGCGACGGCAGCTGCGCCTCCGGCGCGGCTGGGATTTTCACGTGGCCGATGACGAACGCGTCTGCGCCGTTCGCGCCGTCGAGCGGGATGCGCGCAGGTTCACCGTATACGCGCCGCAGCGCAACCTGCACGGCAACCACGCGCGCATACGGCGCGGGTGGCACAGCGAGTGCATATTCGTCGGCGAAGTATTCACCCGGCTGCCAGCGCTGGGTGTCGAAGCGGCCGCCGAAAGGGATGTACCAGCGCTGCGCCACGACGATGCCGTCGGCGTCGCGCAGTTCGATGACTGTGCGGTAGCTCTGCTCGATCGGTGCGATTGCGCCCCAGTAGATCGTCGTGCGCACCGGTTCGCTGGCGGCTGGGCGTGGTGTGACGAGCTGTGCGTGCAGCAGCTTCACTTTTCCGCCGAAGATGGTGTTCGATGGCTGCAGCCCGAAGCGCTCCAGCACTTGTGTTTCGCTGAGCATCTGCGGCGTGGCGAAATTCGGCTGGATCACGGCGAACGGCGTCGCAATACACAAGGCCGCCATGCCGGCCAGCACGCCGATGGCGAGCGGTTTCTGCAGCGTGCTCGGCGTGATTTGCTTCCAGCCGAGCGCCACGAGTGTGGCGATCGCAGCAATGCCCGGCATGATCAGCCGCCCATTTTCTGTGGCGATGTAGCTGCGCAGCCATGGCACGAAAAGCACTATCAGCGCTGCCTGTCCGAGCACGAGCGCAAGCAGCAGCTGGTTTTCGTTTGCCTGGCGGGGATCCCGCAGGAGATGGATGACGAGCAGCGCGCAGCCGACCACGGCAAGAGCAAACCCGATCGTGTACAGATCGAGCGTGAACTGCGGCAGCGTCAGGTCGATGCCGATGACGCCGAAATATGAAACGAACAGGCGCGGCAGCGTGGCGAGCATTTCTGTGACGTCGAGCGGTTCTGCGCGCAGCAGCGATGCGTTTGCGGCGCGCACGCGCTCGAATGCGAGCGGGTCGCCGTAGGAAAGTGTGTTCCAGAAAAACCACGCTCCGCAGGTCAGCATGAAGCCGGCAAGCGCAATGCCCAGCCGTGTGACGATGCGACGACGTTCTGCAGTGAGCGCGACGCCGGAGACGATGGCGACGAGTGCAGGCGCCCACAGAGCGAACCCGCTGAGCTTGGAGAGCACGGCGACGCCGATGCAGATGCCAAGCCCCAGGAAATTTCTTGTATCTCTATTTTTGCTGCTTCGCA
The DNA here is from genome assembly GCA_964201495.1 of Chloroflexota bacterium. Taxonomy (GTDB): domain Bacteria; phylum Chloroflexota; class Anaerolineae; order J036; family Brachytrichaceae; genus CANJQH01. The sequence goes on from CAXNFZ010000018.1 coordinate 8,921, forward strand.
GCAGCCGTCCGATCTGCCAGAGCGTGAGGGTGGCTGCGCAGATAATCGCGGCGTCGTTGGTGACGATGCTGCTGATGTGCACGAATTTTGGGTTGAATGCGACGAGCGCGGCGGTGAACACGGCAAACGACTCGCCGTCGCGCGGCCGCAGCATGTGCGCGATGGCATAGACGAGGGCGATGGTGATCGCACCGAGCAGTGTCGACATCCCGCGTGCGGCGTGCAGTGCTGCGATGGCGCCGCGCCATGGAAAATTCTCGGCTTCGGTGTGCAGGTGCAAATTGCGCACGCTGACGAAATCAGCATTCACGTCCGGGTCGAACCAGTCCGGGTTGAGCTGCCCCGCCTGTGCGAGGTCGCTGGTGTCGAACGGGGCGATGACGAGTGCGGCAGCAATGTAGTAGAGCGGGGGCTGTGCTGCTTCATGCGCTGGGAGTTCGCTGGCCAGATCGGGAAGGCGCCGTTCACGCGCCAGCCATGCGGCGTACGTGAAATGCGAGATTTCATCTGGCGCTTCGAACGCCGGCAGCATGACGTTATAGAGGACGCACAGCGCGACGAACGCCCCGATCAGGATACGCACCACGCCGCAATTGTAGGGCTTTGGGAACGGATGCATTCGCAGTGTCGCAGTGGGTGCATCCGGCGTTGGGGGCAGAGAGCGCGGAGAAGACGGAGCACGCGGCGCCTCGCGCGGAGACGCTGAGATGCGGGCGTTTTGGGGAGTCGGCTGTGGTTCGATTGGAACTCCCTCTGCGTCTTTCGCTCACGTGCGTGATGCGTCGATGCGGACCTCGATTGCTTGTCAGCGCAGACGCATGCGGTGCTCGACCGCCCCTCTCCGCCAGGATTTCGCGCGCTGCATCGAGCCTGACACGGGAGAACGGCAAGCGAAATCGCCGGGGGAGAGGGGCACAGGGGTGAGGTTTTCGCGCACAAAAAATTTTGCCCCAAGCGGCGGATGCGCTCTTCGTGGCTTCGCGTGAGACAAACGCTGCGGCGTCGGCGGTCGAAAGTCACCCTCGCCCCGGACGCACTCAACTCAGCTATCGTCTGGCCAGCCAGCGAAAAAGATTCGTGGCGTAGCGGCGGTTGTCGAATTCGGAGAGCGCCGTGCCGACGCCTGGGCCGTTGTGGAAGGTGTTGCGGTCGCACGTGCCGGCCAGCCTGCCGCGGCCTACGGTGCTGACCCATGTGCAGACGACGTCGTCGTTCGATCCGACGCGCGCGCGTTCAGGTTCCTGCAGCGCGCAACCTGAGCGGTCGAGAGGCGCACAGCGTGCGAGCACCGTGGTGGCGGCGCGTGCCGGCTCAGTGATCAGAAACTGGCTGCTGCCTTCGGTGGCGAAGCTGCGCACGTTGTTCATGATCGGGTGCGATTCGACGATGTCGGTGATTTGCGTCGTCGGCTGAAAATTGTCTGGGAAGACTTCGATGCCGAACTGCTTCAGGAATGTGTTGTCGCTTTTCCAATTGTCCGGGCCGTATTGAAAATCGGCGTAGACGAGCATGGCGCCGCCGTCGGACACGTATTGGGTGAGGGCGGCGACTTCGCCAGTCTGCAGCGTGCGTCCGTTCGAGCCGAGGACGATGATGACGTACGGCGCGAGGAGGCCTGAGCTAATCACTGCATCTGCTGTGAGGATGAATTCGTCAACGGCGAGGCCGAGCTCAGCCTCGAGCACTTGTGTGCGCAGCTGCGAAAAGCTCTCCGGGTGCGAGCCGTCGTCGTGGACGCGCGAGTGCGGGTATCCGCTTTCCGGCAGAAAATCGCCGGCAAGGAACAGAATACGCGGGTGAGTCGCAGCCGACTGCACCATTGGCAGCATGATTGATGCAGAAGGTGTGGTGGCTGTGGGCACGCGTGCCGCCGGCTGCGCACTTACGCAGCCGGCGAGCATGGACGTGCACAGCATCAGTGACGCGACACGAAGTCGAAGCAAATGATGCATGGGCATGTCGATCGGTTTGATCGGAAAGATTACGGAGTCGTCGTGGTCGTCGGGGGCGTCGGGACAATGAACGACTTCGGATCGAGCAGGAACGGCGCATTCGACGGCAGCAGGATTGCCTGCACGTTCGGCGCGAGCTTTTCGATGTAGCGGAACGTGAGCAGATTCGGATTGTTGCGCAGCTGCTCGGCGATCAGCCCGAGCGACTCAGCCTCAGCCTTCGCCTGAATCACGCGTGCTTCTGCTTCACCCTTGGCGGCGGTGACGGATGCGTCTGCACGGCCCTGCGCCTGCACGCGCACACGCTCGGCTTCCTGGCGCTCCGATTCCACGAGGAACTTGGCGCGCTCGGAATTCTGCTGAGCGATCTGCTTTTCCTCGACCGACTTGGCGTAATCGGCATTGAACGTGACGTTGCGCAGCAGGAACGATTCGAGGATCAAACCGTTCTCAGCCAGCTTCGTGCGCATGTCCCCTTCGATTTCTTTTTGGAGAACAGCGCGCTGCGTGCTGTAGACCTCTTCGACCTGATACATCGCCACGCGGTTGTAGACGATGCTGCGCGCCTGCGGGCGAATCAGAATGCTCTTCCAGTTGTCTCCGGGGAAGCGCGTGAGCAGGTCGTACGGGTTGTCCGGATTGACGCGATACGTCACGCTCGCGTCTATGAACACTTCCTGTCCGTCGCTCGTGCGTGCAGTAACGCTGTCGTCGCCTTGCACTTCTCCTTCAGTCACCTCTTTCGACATCGTGTACGTTTCCTGTCCGATGTTGTAGCGCTTGACTGTTTCAATCACCGGCATGATGAAATGCACGCCTGGGGTGAGCGTGGGCAGGCGCACGCCCGTGAACAGATTGAGTATCAGCCCGCGTTCATTGGGTGGGATCGACACCAGGCCGGCGCTGAGCGTATTCAGACTGACTCCGCCGATCAGCAGCGCAATGATCATGCCGACCGAGAATTTTTGCGTCCCGCCGCGGGAGCGCTGCTGACCGATGTAGAACACGTAAACGAGCAGGCCGAGCAGCATCACCCATCCGATTACTGAAAGAAATCCGAATCCGTCCATAGTATTTTCCTTCCCTGTTTTATCTGGCTGACTGTTTATTCGGGCAACTATTCAGGCCGATCTATTTTTCGTCACGAAGCACGCTAATTCTTTCCTTCGGGATTTCCTTCGGGAGGAGGAATAGCGTTTTTCGCAGGAAATAGAACGACCTGAATCGTTGTGATCGATCTTCACTGGATCGTCAATCGATACGACGCCGGCTCAGTCGTCACCTGTGTGGTTGGACTGATGGCGAACACCACGTTGCGCAGGCTGCCTGAACGTGTGAGATTCAGAGTGAGCTCGCCTGTGCCGTCGACATCGTCGATGCGCATCCGCTGCAGTTCGTGCGTGCCGTCCTTATGAATCAGGATTGCCTGCACGACCCATGTCTGCGGCAGTGCGTTGTTTACGCGCACCCAGCCTTCGGCCTGCCATGCAGAAGAATCTGATTCGGCATCGTCAGCGAATCCGATCTCCGGAATGCTCACGTCATCGATCGCCAGGCCCTCACGGTTTACGCCGGCGTCGGTGACGGTTTCGAACCGCAGCAGAATCTTTTTGCCTGCATACGCGCTCAGGTCGGCTGACTCGTCGATCCAGCGCGGTGCTTTTTCGCTGCCGGATGCGCCGTTCCAACCACAGCCGAGATTGGCATTTTGCGGATTATTCGTGGTGCAGGTATTCGTCTGAAGCAACTGCCACGTGACGCCGCCGTTGGTGCTGACGCTCACATATGCATAGTCGTAATCCCGCTCCAGCCTGTGCCAGGCGCGAAATTTCAGCGTGGCTTTCTCTGCGCCGGTGAGATCGAATCCACGCGTGAGGCGCGGGTTGCTCGCGTCGCTGCGATTCGACCACCAGAACGCGCCTTTGATCTCCGTGGATTTCATCGGCAGCAGCGCTGCGACGGACGCACCGTCGAAGCTCACCGTCACCGACGTGTTGCCGCGCACGTCGATGTAATGCGTGCCGAACTGATCGAGCGTCTCGCTCGTATCGATCGGATAGTCGTTTGCGCCGTAATTCGCGTATTCGGACATCGGCGGCACGGTGATCGTTCGATAGTGATGGCGTGCGTCTTTCTCTTCGGATTTTGACTTGCCCATGTAGTTGGCGACGACGAAATCAGCGAACAGCTCCTCGAACGTGAACGAGCGACCGGTATCCGGATTCAGCACATTTTGTTCGGCGAGCGATCGCATGAACGACGTTTCGCTGCGTTCCGGCAGCCGCGCCAGTGTTTTGACAACCGTTTCTCCAAAGCGATCGTAGAGGTATGACCAGAACAGGTAGCCGGCTCCGTAATGTGCGCCATTGGCGCCGGCGCTGCTTTCCTCCCAGGTGTTCAGCTGCGTCTCCGGGCGCGCAGCGAACTCGTACGGCGTCCCAACGTGGCTGCCGTAGTCGTTGAGTCGCTCGGCGAACTGTGCTGCTCCTTCCTCGAGCCAGAGATCCGGCGCGTGATTGTTGTTGAACGAGATCATGTGTTGAAACTCGTGCGCCATCGTGCTCATGTACGTTTCGCTGCCTGGGTCGCTGCCGTTGTAGCCTGGGGCGGCGTGCATGACGAACACCTGGCCTTCGTTCGAATCTTTGCGCACGGCGCGCAGGAAGCTGTCAGGTGATGAAAAGTAACCGCCGACTGAGCTGCCGATGCCGGCCGCGTGCACGATGTGCACATGCGGATCGCAGTCGACGCCGGGCATGGGCTCGCTGCCGAAAAAGTCGCGCGTGCGGCCGTAGATTCTGCTTTCGAAAAGGTCGCCGGCCTTGCGCAGCTTGCCCTCATCGATCGTGACGCCATCCGGATCGATCTGCACCCACATATAAACGTGATCCGTGCGGTAGCTGAGCTTCGTCGTGATGACGAACTGTGTGTTGTCATCCTGATTGCTCATCGTGAAGGTGCGGGTGGCGCCGACGTCGTAGCTTTTCCTTTCCCCCACACATTTAATCTGCGTCGCACTTGGCTGCACGTTCCTGAAGCGAATCGCCAGATCGGCCAGGTCTTCGCGCGGCAGCACCGCATTTTCGACGCGCGCCAGATTTTCCTGCATGCTGCTCAGATCGTTCTGTGAGAGTGGGGGCGCTGCAACCTGCCCACCGGCTGATGCGGGCGTTTTCTCTGCGCCCTCATCGGCGGCTGCATCAGCGCCGCTCTCTTCACTTGCGTCGTTGCTCACGTCACTCGACCCCGCCGGCTTGCCCGATTCTTCCGTGAGGATGCTCAACCACTCAGCGCCGGGGTTGGTGACCAGCCAGTACACGGAAGCTACTGCGGCGCTGCACATGCACAGCGCGCTGATGGTGAGGCATCCAAACAGCGCTACAAGCACTTTGCGATTCATGTAATTAGTTTAGACCACACGAGTATGGGAAGGACCTGAGATTTTGCTGACGGGTGGCGGATAGGCGGACAGCTGAATCTGCGAAACACGCGATGGGAAATAGACTGGCTGAGTAGTTGCATTCCTTCAAAAGGGTGAAAATGGCGTTGATGGCTTGACACTCACCTCGTTGTGAATGAGACTACTCGATTAATCATGGCACGTTTAGCCCTGTTCGAGATCCTCCGCGAAGAATTTGACCGTTACGATCGACCTGCGTTTCGTCAGGATGTGCTGGCGGGGATCAGCATTGCCGCGGTGGCGCTGCCGCTTTCGCTGGCATTTGGCATTGCCAGCGGTGCGACGGGCGCTGCTGGCCTGGTGACGGCGATGCTGGCTGGCGTGATCATGGGTGTGCTGTCCGGCACCCCCAATCAGGTGAGTGGGCCGACTGGCGCGATGTCGGCGGTGCTGCTGGTTGTAGCGCACGAATATGGCTTAGAAGGTGTGTGGATCACCACGCTGATGGCGGGGGCGATGATTCTGCTCGTCGGGCTGCTGCGACTCGGGCGCGTGGTTTTGTTTATTCCACGGCCTGTGGTGACTGGGTTCACCAGCGGCATCGCGATCATTATTTTTACCGGCCAGGTGCACAACCTGCTGAATGTCGGTGCATCAGGGGCGACGACGGCGCTCCAGAAGTGGATCGATTTCTTCGAGCGCGGCTTCGCTGGTGGCTTGCAGCCGGACTGGCATACGCTGCTGACGGGCGGCATCGTGATCGCGGTGATGTTCCTGCTGCCGAAGGCGATTGGGCGCGTGGCGCCGCCGGCGCTGATCGGGGTTGCACTGGCGACGATCGTGGTGCTGGCGGCCGCACTCCCCGAGCCTGTCGTGGGCGCGATGCCGCGCGGCCTGGTGCTGCCGGAGCGCTTCACCTTCGGCCCGCGCACGCTCGAGCTGGTCGGCAAGCTGGTCGTGCCTGCGCTCAGCGTGACGATTTTGTGTTGTCTGCAGGCGCTGCTGAGCGCCACGGTCTGCGGCAATCTGACCAGTCGCAAAATGGACAACGATCAGGAGTTGATCGGCCAGGGGATCGGCAATCTGATCATCCCGTTTTTCGGCGGCGTTCCGGCGACCGGCGCAGTTGCTCGCACGCGCGTGGGCATCGCCGCCGGCGGGCGCACGCGCGTCGCGACGATCGTGCACGGCCTGGTGCTGCTGGCAGCCGTACTTCTGTTCGGGAATGTCATTGCGATGATTCCTGTATCGGCGCTGAGCGGCGTGCTGGTCGTCACGGTCATTCGCATGAACGACTGGGACGACATCCGCTGGATGTTTCGCCATCGCTTCAAGAGTGCCATTGGCGCGTTTCTGGCCACGATGCTGGCGACTGCGGCATTTGATCTGACTCAGGCGATCCTGATTGGGCTGGCGTTGAGCGCACTGGCGTTCATGGTGCGCGCGAGCGCGGTATCGGTTGAGCGTAAGGAAATTGACGTCAAGGCGCTGCAGGCGATCGGGCATCAGATCGACAGCGTGCATCCGGATATGAGCGTGGTGTACATCACCGGGCCGATGTTTTTCGGCGCGGCGGCGCGTATGCGCACGGTGTTTGCGCAGCACGAATGCGAGCGCTTCGTGATTCTTTCGATGCGCGGCGTGCCTTACATCGACGTGAGTGGACTGGAGCTGATCGAGGAACTCTGGGAGAAGCAGCGTAAATGCGGCGGCGAACTGCTGCTGGCGGCCGTGCAGCCGGCCGTGCGTAAAATGCTCGACCGATCGAAGCTGACGATGGAGATCGGAGCGCACAATTTTTTCTGGAGCGCCGACCGTGCGATCCTGGCTGCGAATTCAAGAGTGTCTTCATGAATACACAAGCATTTCGCCATTTCTTCGAATATCACTTTTCAGAAAATCGCATTACCTGGGATCGTTACGTGATGCAGCTCACGGATGCGCAGTTCGTGCAGACTATGCCGTATTCGCTCGGCTCGGTGTGTAATCACATTGTGCATCTCGCATGGGTGGACGATACGTGGTTCAGCGGGCTGCGTGGAGCAGCGCTTCCTGAGCCGCTCGATCCGACAGCCTTCACAGATCGCGCGAGCCTGCGCGCGTACTGGGATCGCATCGAGGCCGAGATGCGCGCGTATCTTGCCGACCTGCGCGACGACGCACTTTTCGAAAAGCCGCTGGAGGGAGAAGACGAACACCTGATCGTGTGGCAGGTACTTCTGCATGTAGTGAATCACGGCACGGATCATCGCGCTCAGATATTGCGCATGATCAACGATTTCGGAATCAAGACGGTTTCGCAGGATTACATCTTTTACGTGTACGACCATCCGTAGGCAACGGCTTAGGGGGGCATCCGCCGTTGGGGCCGAATTTCGACAGAGGGTGCGGAGAGGGCGGGAGAACGCAGAGGTTTCCCGCAGAGATGCAGAGTTGCGGAGACGCGGGCTTTTTGGGGAATCGGCTGTGATTCGATTTGAACTCTTTCCGCGGCGTCTGCCCATGTGCGCGATGAGTTGATGCGGAGGGCGATTGGTCGGCAGTGCAGACGCATGCGGTGCTCGACCGCCCCTCTCCGCCAGGATTTCGCGCGCTGCATCGAGCCTGACACGGGAAAATGGCAAGCGAAATCGCAGGTGGAGAGGGGGACAGGGGTGAGGTTTTCGCGCACAAAAAATTCGCCCCCAACCCTGGATGCGCCCACGACTCAAGCCGACTTGTTTCGCGACGGGAAATGGACTGGCCTGAGTCGTTGTGAAGATTCAGACGAGCACTTCGATGGCGGCAGGAATCATGCGGATGCTCACCGGCGCTTCGCCGATGAGTTCGCCTTCTGCCTGCAGATGAACAGGTGTGCCGTCGCGCGTGATCTGTTCGATGCGCAGCTCGGTTGCGCGTTCGACGCGCACCTTCGGATGTGAGAGGTGCGTGCCGCGGTAGACGCGCAGGAAATTTGCGACGAATTCGAGCTTGCCCATCGAGTCGAGCAGGATGATCTCGAACGTGCCGTCGGTGGGATCAGCATGCGGAGCGATGTGCATGCCGCCGCCGAAAAAGCGGCCGTTGCAGACAGCGATGAGTGAGGCGCGGCAATCCACCGCGCGTGGTTCTTCGCCTGAGCTGCGCGGCGGGATCAGGGTGATGCGCATGTGACGATTGCGCATCCGGCCGAGAGTTTTGAACACGGAGAGAAAGTACACCGCTTTGCCTTTGAGGCCGCGCGCGGCAGCGCGAGCGATTTCGGCGCTGACTTCAGCGTCGAAGCCGAGGCCGGCGATGTTGATAAAGAAGCGTGCGCGCAGTTCGCGGCCGTGCATGCAGACGATTTCTCCGACGTCGATTCGTCGGCGGGATGCAGACGCAAGCGCAGCGACGGCAGCTGCAGTGTTTTGAGGAAGTCCCAGTGAGCGCGCGAAGTCGCTGCCCGTGCCGCTCGGGATGAGCGCCACGGGTGGGCGAAATGCGACATCGATGCGCATCAGGCCATTGATGATTTCATGCAGCGTGCCATCGCCGCCGACACAGATCAGCGCGGTGCGCCCGGCGGCTGCAGCCGCGATTTCCGTGGCGTGCGTGGGTTGTTCGGTGAACCGAATTTCGAGCGGGCCGGTGCGATGGCGGCGCAGCAGCTCGGCGAGCGCCGGCCAGCGCTGTGCGGTGGCGCCGTTTGCTGAAGCGGGATTGACGATGACCAGCGTCGAGGACATGACGCGCGATTATGACATCCCCCCAGCTATGTGCCCGACCTGGGCAGGCTGAAGCGAAATGTGGAGCCGGTTTTGCCGTTGCTTTCGACCCAGATGCGGCCACCGTGCGCGTCGACGATTGATTTGCACAGATACAGGCCGAGGCCGGTTCCGGGGACGCTTTTGCGCACAGCGCTTTCGAGACGCTGAAAACGCTGGAACAGCCTTTCCTGATCCTCCGCTGAAATGCCCGGCCCTTCGTCGGCCACGCTGATGATGACATTAGAGTCATCGACCGTCGAGGTGACGCGCACGCAGCTGCCGGCGGGCGAGTACTTCATGGCATTCGAGACCAGGTTGTTGAGCACCTGCGTGATGCGCGCCTCATCGGCGAAGACGAGCGGCAGATCGTTGGGGACGTCGGCGGTGAGCGTGTGCGTTTTGGTTTGCGCCTGGAAGCGCGTGACGACGCGGCGCACCAGCTCATCGATGTCGAGCTCGACCCGGTCGATGCGGAAATTGCCGGCTTGCGCGCGTGAGACGTCGAGCAGGTTGTCGATCAGCTCGGCGAGGCGGTCGCTTTCCTCCTCGATGACCTGCAGGCTTTCGCGCACGGTCTGCTCGTCCCATGCGGCGTCGCGGCGGCTGAGCGTGCTTGCGTAGCCCTTGATGAGCGCCACCGGCGTTTTGAGCTCATGGGAGACGGCGGAGACGAAGGTGCTTTTCATTTCATCGGCCATGCGCAGGCGCGTCAGGTCGTGCACGTTGGCGATGATGCTGGTCAAACGGTTCTGTGCGTCGAAGAGCGGAGCGAAGTTGATCTCCACCGGGACGAAGCGTCCGTCCGGCCGCTGCAGATCGCCTTCGACGAAAAGATTGGCGCCGTTGACGAGCGGCCAGCCGGTGGCTTCGGCATCGGCCAGAGATCGGCCGGCGCGCTGATTGTGCAGAGTGAATACGTCTTCGAAGCGCCTGCCGATAGCATCGGGCGCGGCGATGCCGGTGAGCTCGATCAGCTTACGGTTGAACGTGCCGATGCGGTGCCCGGCGTCCATGATCATCACGCCATCGGCGCTGAATTCGAGAATGGCGTCGAGTCGTCGTTTGTCCTGATTAACCTGTTGATACAGCCGTGCGTTGTTGACGGCGATGGCAGCCTGATCGGCGAAGCTTTGCAGCACGCGCCGGTCGTTGCTGCCGAAATGGCTGCCGCGCATGCGAAACACGTAGAGGGCGCCGAGAAACTCTTCGCCGATCTGCAGCGGCAGCCAGACCACCTGCCAGAACCCGAGGCCGACGCGTTGAGCAATGGCGACGAGGTTGCGGCGCAGCGATTCTTCCGCTTTGCGCGGATCGTCAATTTCGTTCAGCAACGGCTGCAGCTGGTCGAGCAGCGGCTGGGCCACGCCGTAGGATGTGCGAATGCGGTAGTGGCCGTCGTCGTCGAGCAGAGCGATCAGCGCTGCCTGGCCGTTCAGGATTTCGGCTGAGAGCTGCAGGATAAGGCGGAGCACCTCGGAAAGATCGAGCCGTGAGGTCAACGCACGGCTGATTTCGAGGAGGTAATCGCGCTGGCGTACGCGGAAATCGGGCAACATGGGAGTTAAGTATGCCTTTGCAAGTACTAGATTAATAAAAGTAGGGCAGGATCAGGTTTCGGTTTGCGCGCTCCGTTCGACGTGCTTCGCAGGATGCGACGCAGTGGGGCGATAACTGACCAGTCTGAGTCGTTGTTCGATGAGAGGGGCTAAGAGAGGGGCTAACTTTTGAGTAGAGAAAAGCTCGCGATGCCGCGATTCGCGGACTCTACTCGGGTTTGGTCACTCTATGCTCAATCGAAGGTTCAAGGTTCAATCGAAGGTTGGGAGTGCGCAAAGCCCAATTGGTATCCGCGAAACACGCCATCGCCCG